>JBIIQA010000180.1:0-2987 GCA_044342355.1 Miltoncostaeaceae bacterium
CCCTCGACCTCGCGGCGGCGCTGGAGGCGGCCGCGCGTCAGGGGTATGACCGCGTGGCGCTGCTGGGCTACAGCATGGGGTGCACGGTGTGCACCAACTTCATCGCGCAGGAGCAGCCGCCGCAGGTCGTGGGGCTGTGCACCATCGCGCACCCGGAGTCGTTGCCCGAGTCGCTTCGCCTGCGCTGGCAGCGCTATGGGGCCACGCCCTCATATGAGGAGGTCGCCGAGGTGGCCCGGCCGATCGTGGCCGAGGACCCCGACGACCCACCGGGCGACCGCATCTTCACGGTTATGCGTGCCAATGGGCCCTTGCCCACGCCGGAGAACGGTGAGATCTGGACGTACGCCACGTGGTGGTCATCCCGCGGCCCGGAATCGCCGCATGCGGAGTCGCGCGTGCAGATCGCGAGCGTGACGGTGCCCATCGCCATCCTGCAGGCGGGCAACGACCACCTCATCCAGCCGGGTGAGGGGTACGAGCTCGCCCGGGTCGCCGAGCGCGCCGGAAACCCCGACGTGTTCCTCGACATGGTGCCGCACGCCGATCACGTGTTCACCGGCTGCGTGAGTGACGTCTCGGACATGGCCGCCCGCTGGCTGGGGGATCTCGCCTGAGCCGAGTGCTGGGTCATTGACGGGACCTCGACAGGATCTGGACCGACATAGCGGGAGCACCGACGGTTCAATGGTTTTTCTGTTCGCCGTGCGGCCATACTTCCTCCACCAGCCGCCACCTCCCCGCGCGGCTCGCACCAGGAGTGAACGATGGTCGAACCATCAACAACCGTCCAAATCTGGCTGTGGGCAGGAACGATCGGCATGGCGCTGGGCGCCCTGGCCTTCCTGTTCATGGCGGCCCGCGAGAAGCCCGGCAATCGCTGGTTCCACACGATCACCTTCTTCGTCGCCGGCATCGCCGCGATCGCTTATCTTGCGATGTCGCTCAAGCAGGGCTGGTTCCCGATCACGCGTGAGGGCCAGAGCATGGCCGAGCCCTTCTACTGGGCACGCTACGTCGACTGGTTCTTCACGACTCCGCTGCTCCTCCTCGACCTCGCGCTGCTTGCCGGGGCCGCCAAGGAGGCCATCGTCTGGCTGCTGGGCCTCGACGTGATGATGATCGCCACCGGCTTCTTCGCCGGCGTCACTGCGGGCGACATCCGCTGGGTCTGGTTCGCGGTCAGCTGCGTGATCTTCGTCTGGATGCTGTGGGTGCTGCTCGCAGAGGTCCTCAAGGCCGCCAAGCAGCGTCCGCCTGAAGTGCGGGCGAGGTTCAACCAGCTCGCCATCCTCTTGGCGGTGCTCTGGACGATCTATCCCATCCTGTGGGTGCTCGGTACCGAGGGCATCAACGTCATCGGGATCGAGGGCGAGGTCGCGACCTTCGTGATCATCGACCTCATCGCGAAGGTGGGCTTCGGGTTCCTGCTCCTCTCGAACCGCAAGGTTCTCGAGGCGGCAGGCCCCATCCGGGCCTAGCCCGGCGCCCAGATCGCTCCCCGCCCGCATGCGCGTTTCGCATCGCGGGCGGGGAGGGGCGCGGCGGCGACGCGGAAACCGGGCGCGCCGTGGTGAGATCGCAATGATGCGCGGGTGAGCACCGCTCGTGTACTCCCCGGCATCGGCTGCCTGCGCGAACAGGCATTCCGCAGGCTCTTCACATCGCAGTTCCTGAGCGCGGTGGGCGATACCGTGGCCTCGGTCGCGGTGCCATTCGCGATCATCGAGCTGGGCGGGGGTGCGGAGGAGATCGGGCTCGTGCTGGGTGCACGTGCCGTGCCCCTCATCCTGTTCCTGCTGATCGGGGGCGTGTGGTCGGATCGCCTGCCGCGCCGGCAGGTGATGATCGCGAGTGACGTCGTGCGCGGCGCCTGCCAGGCGGTGTTCGCGACCATCCTCGTGCTCGGTGTCGGCGGTATCGCCGCGATCGTGGCGATCATGTTCGTGTACGGATCGGCCGAGGCGTTCTTCCGCCCGGCGCTCTCGGGGATCATTCCGCAGTCGGTGTCGCCCGCACGGCTGCAGGAGGCCTACGGCCTGGTGGCCATCACGCCCGCAGCCGGCATGACGATCGGGGGGATCGTCGGTGGCACGGCCGTTGCCCTGATCTCCCCCGCGGGCGCCATCGCCATTGACGCCATCACCTTCGCCGTCGCCGTGGTGCTGCTGGTTGCCGCGCGCTTCCGTCCGGTGGCCATGGCCGCGCGCGGGCGCTCGTTCATCGCCGACCTCAAGGACGGGTGGGATGCCTTCCGTCGCCGCACGTGGCTGGTGGTGGTGGTGATCGGCGAGTCGTTCTACGCGCTGCTCGTGATGCCGGCCATCTTCGTTGGCGGTCCGCTGATCGCCGAGCGCTACCTCGACGGCGCATCGTCGTGGGCCGTGGTCATCTCGTGCTTCGGGCTGGGCTTCATCACCGGGGGCCTCGCGTCGGCCGTGCTCCGCCCCCGTCGCCCGCTGGTCATGTCATACGCGGTGTCCCTTGTGTTCGTGGGAACGTTCATCGCACTGTCGTTCCCTGCCCCCACGTGGATCATCGGCATCACTGCCTGGGCCGGCGGCACGGCCATCGCCATCTCGGGCACCCTTCTCGAGACCACCATCACGCGGCAGGTCACCCCCGACCTGCGGTCGCGGGTTGGCTCATTCCGCGCGCTTGGTAGCCAGGTGTGCCAGCCCATCGGCTTCGCAGCGATCGGCGGCGTCATCGCCGGCGTCGGGCTGTCGGGTGTGATGTGGCTGGCGGTCGCCGCGGTGGTCGCCAACGTGGCGCTGGTCCTGGGTACCCCGGGCGTGCGGCGGATGGACGATGCGGCCCCCGGTCTGGGCTAGAGGGCGGAGAGCACCGCCTGCATGGTCGGGCCGGCTTTCTCGTGGATCCTCACCGTGCACCGATGGTCGTAGTCGGTCTCGCTCTCGGTGAGAATCGCCAGCTTCCCGCCCCGGGCCAGCACGACCCCCGGGAGTTGGCTCACGGGCGTCACC
>JBIIQA010000181.1:0-2983 GCA_044342355.1 Miltoncostaeaceae bacterium
GCCCAGCGCCTGGCCCTCGCGCGGATGATGCTTCACCGGCCGCGCCTTCTGCTCCTCGATGAGCCGCACGCGAGCCTCGATGCCCGGGGCGGTGCGCTGCTTGACGAGGAGCTGGTGGCGGCGACCACCGACGGCCGCGCCGCCATCATCGTCACCCACGAGGTGGAGCGCGTGGCGCGCGTGGCCGACCGCCTGGTGGTCATGCGCGCAGGCCGCGTGGTGCTCGATGAACCCATCACGGGAATGGACCCTGCAGCCGTGCGCGCCCGGTACGAGGAGGTTGCGGCATGACCACGGCGGCTCCACGGCGCAGCAGGCAGCTGGCGGCGCTCGTGCGCAAGGACATGCGGCTCGAGTTCCGCACCCGCGAGACCATCGTGGCGATGGTCCTGTTCGCGATCGTGATGCTGGCCATCCTGCAGTTCGGGTTCGGCACGCGCGATGACGACCTCACCCGCTTCGTCGGTGGGCTCATGTGGGTGACCCTGGCCTTCACGGCCGTGCTCGGCGTGGGACGTTCGTATGTGGCAGAGCGCGAGCAGCGCGTGCTCGACGGCCTGCTCGTCTCGCCAGTGCCCCGCGTCGTCATGCTCGGCGCGAAGGCCATCGCCATCTTCCTCTACATGGTGGCCGTGCAGATCGTCGTCATCCCGCTGGTCGGCATCTTCTTCGTGAAGGGCCCCTACTGGGATTCCATCGGCTGGATCGCCATCACGGCCCTGCTCGCGAACGTGTGCATCGCACTCGCGGGAACCCTCTTCTCGGGCCTCGCGCTGTTCACCCGCGCGCGCGACCTCATCCTGCCCGTGCTCTTCCTCCCGGCTCTCGTGCCCGTGGTCATCGCTGCCGCGGGGGCCACCCATGCGGTGGCCGGAGGGCCACATGACATGAGCGAGTGGCGGGGGTACTGCCTGTTCCTGCTCGCCTACGCAATACTGTTCCTTCTTGTCTCCATCGCCACCTATGACGCCGTCTTCGACGACTGACGAACCCGGGCGGGTACCGGGCGCGCGGGCCGCGCTGATCTGGGGCGTACTCGCCACGATCCTCGTCGTGGTGTCAACCATCGGCGTGTTCCTCGTGGCCCCCGAGGACGCCGATCAGGGCGTCATCCAGCGCATCTTCTACTTCCACGTGGCCATCGCCATCGTGTCCCTGGTCGCCTTCGCGGTGGCCTGCGTGGCAGGCATCCTCTACCTGCGCACCCGCAACCAGCGATGGGATGACGTGGGCGAGGCCTCCGTCCGGCTTGGGCTCCTCTTCTCGGTTCTCGTGGTGATCACGGGTTCCATCTGGGCGAAGGCATCATGGGGCACCTGGTGGGTGTGGAGTGATCCCCGTCTGGTCACCTACCTCATCGTGGTCCTCATCTACGCGGCCTACTTCGTGCTGCGCTCCTCCGCCGAGGAAGACCGGAAGATGCGTTACTCGGCCATCTACGCCATCGCGGGCTTCGCGTCGGTTCCGCTCTCGTTCTACTCGGTGCGCGTCGCGGAGTCATTCGTGCACCCGGTGGTGTTCACGAGCAGCGGGGCCAACATGCCGAACTCCATGCTCATCTGGTTCGTCTTCTCGCAGGCGGCGATGATCGCCCTGTTCATCGCATTGCTCGAGGTCGACCTCCTCGGCCGCCGTTCCGAGCGCGCCCTCCGGCGCCTGGCCCTTCGACTGGAGAACGCATGAGTGGAGGATCCCAGTACGTGGTCGCCGCCTATGCGGTCATCTGGTTCCTCGTCCTGGCCTACGTGGTGATGCTGGGTGCCCGCACCTCGCGGATCGGTCGTCAGGTGGAGGCCATCACGCGCATGCTCGACCGTCGTGAGGGTGCTGCGGGTGACGTCCCGAACGACGAGGACGCCACCTGATGACACGCGCCCTCTACCCGGTGTTCCTCGACCTCACCGGTCGTCAGGTCGTGGTGGTGGGGGGTGGGGCCGTCGCCACCGAGCGCGCGGCCAAGCTGGCGGCGCATGGCGCCCGCGTACGCCTCGTGAGCCCCGACGCGTCACCCGTGCTCGCCGAGATGGTCGCCGATGGCCGTATTGCCGAGCACCGCGCGCGTGCCTACGCGCACGGTGACCTTGACGGCGCCGTGCTCGTCGTGGCCGCCACCAGCGATGCCGGGGTCAACCGCACGGTGCGTGACGATGCCCGCGCGGCGGGTGCCGAGGTCAACGTGGCGGACGACCCCGCCGGATCCACTGCGGTCATCCCGGCCCTCATGCGCCAGGGTGATCTCACCGTGGCCGTCACCACCGGCGGCGCGAGCCCCGTTGTGTCACGTCGCATCCGCGACGACCTCCGCGAGCGCTTTGGTCCGGGGTGGTCGGGCCTGATCGCCCTTCTCGCCGAGACGCGCGACGAGCTCATCACCGCGCAGCCGGTCATCGCCGAGCGCCGCGCGGCTGTTGAGGCCCTGCTCGATTCGGGCGTGGTCGACCGCATTGCCGTGGATGGGCCCGACGCCCATCGCGACGAGGTGCGCAGGGTGCTCGGGCTCGCCGTGGGGGCGGAGGCGGCCTGATGTCGCACCTCATCGCCATCGGCATCTCCCACAAGACCGCACCGGTGGAGCAGCGCGAGAAGGTGTCGCTCACCGACACTGCCGCGCGCACTCTCGCGCGCGAGCTCGTGCGGCACCCCGACATCGCGGAGGCTGTCGTGCTCAGCACGTGCAACCGCACCGAGGTGTACGCGCACGCCCTCGATGCCGGCGGGGCCGAGAACGCCATCTGTGATGCGCTGGTGCAGCACAGCACGGGGATGACCCGTTCCGAGCTCGACTGCGCGCGATACGCGCATCTCGACGATCGCGCGGCCGCGCACCTGTTCCGCGTCACGTCGAGTCTCGATTCGATGGTGGTGGGCGAGAGCGAGATCCAGGGGCAGGTGCGCGCGGCCTGGGAGCGCTGCGCCGAAGAGGACGTGACCGGTGTGCTGAGCGATCGGCTCTTCCGTCAGGCGCTCGAGGCGGGAAAGCGCG
>JBIIQA010000182.1:0-2965 GCA_044342355.1 Miltoncostaeaceae bacterium
GTAGGCCTTCGCCGGCTTCCATGCGATGGGCTTGTCATCGGTGGTCGGCCAGCCCTGACCGTTGGCCAACTGGATCTGCCCCTCGGGGCTCCTCGCCTGTGGTGCCTTCACCGTGCCGGTGGTGATGTCCCGCCACTGCTCGATGAGCGACTCGCCCAGGGCGACGTCCGCCGCCGGGGTGTTCGGCTGCACCTTGGCCACCGGGATGGGGGCCTGCTCACAGAGGGCCGCGACAGGGGTGACGAAGTTCGCGTGGCTCACCACCACCCAATGACCAAGCTGCTCGTCCCAGCGGAACACCGCCAGCTGCGGCGTGGCCTCGTCGGTCAGCAGCGCGCCGGCATCGGGGACCGTGGCCCCGGGCGTGCTGAGTACGTAGCGCACCACCTTCACATCGGGGCGCGGCTGCGTGGTGACCACGTTCGACACCTCGACCGCGTCGAAGTCCGGCGGCACGTAGTCGTCCTTCACGTAGCGCTCACCGCCCGCCCGCTGCAACTGGAAGGCCGGGTCGAGATAGGGCTTCACAAAGGCGATGCCCTCCTTCACCTGCTGCGGGGTCGCGGTGCGCACGCCATCGTCGCTGCCGGTCCTCCCCACGAGTGACGGCCATGCATTGGCGAGCACCTCGCCACCGGCCTCGCGGTCGGCGAATGCTGCGACGGGATCGTTCTGGGCACCTTCGGGCGTCGTGCCGCCGCCGCAGCCGGACAGCAGCACTACTGCGCCAAACACGGCGGCGGCGACCAGGGCGAGGGGGCGATTCATGCGCTGAAAGGTACACCCGCCCTCGCCCACAGGCAGGTGACCGGCACCCGCGCGGAGCCGCGTTTCGAGTGGTGATTCCTCGTGCACGCTCGCGCGCGAGGCCGAACATCGCGGCTTGATTTCCGCGCGGAGGCCGGTGCTATCGTGCCCGCCCCGTGAGCAAGAAACTCATCATCTGCGAGAAGCCATCGGTCGCCCGTGACGTCGCCGGGGCACTCCCCGAGACGTTCACCCAGAAGGGCGACGCATACGAGAGCGACCACTGGGTCATCTCGTATGCGGTGGGCCACCTGCTTGAGCAGGTCGACCCCGACGCCTACGACGACCGCTTCCGCAAGTGGACGTATGAGGACCTGCCCATCATCCCGTCCGAGTTCCGGTACCAGCCGCGCGACTCCCGAGCGGGCAAGCATCTCTCCTCCCTGCACCGGCTCATGGCGCGCAAGGACGTGACGGGCATCGTCAACGCCTGCGACGCCGGGCGTGAAGGCGAGCTCATCTTCAAGCTCATCCTGCAAAGCGCCAACGAGGCCGCCCGCGCCAAGCCCGTGGAGCGCGCCTGGTTCTCGTCGATGACCAAGTCGGCAATCGGCGACGCCTTCGAGGCCCTTCGACCGGACTCCGAGATGCGCCCGCTGGAGGACGCCGCGCGTGCCCGCAGCGAGGCCGACTGGCTCGTGGGCATGAATGGCACGCGCGCTGCCACCACGCGTGCGGGATCCATCCGCCGCGTGCTGTCGCTTGGTCGCGTGCAGACACCGACCCTCGCGATGATCGTGCGGCGCGACCTGGAGATCCAGGCCTTCGTACCGCAGGACTACTGGCAGGTGGATGCCACATTCACGGGCGCCGATTCCGACCTGCCGGCCATGTGGAACGACGTCGGGAATTCCCACCGCGACATCCTCTTCACCGACGCAGACGGCAAGACGTTCAAGGACCGCATCGGCGTGCAGGCAGCCGCCGACTCCATCGTGAAGGTGGCCCGCGGCGCCGAGGGCGTGGTGGAGAAGGTCGAGACCAAGCCGCGGAGCGAGGCCCCGCAGCTGCTCTATGACCTCACGGCCCTGCAGCGCGATGCCAACCAGCGGTTCGGGTTCAGTGCAACGCGCACCCTGGCTGCCGCGCAGTCCTGTTATGACGAGCACAAGGTGCTCACCTACCCGCGCACCAGTTCGCGGTACCTCAGCGGCGACATGGTGGGCCAACTGAAGTCGGTGGTGGCCCGCGTGGGATCGGCCGCCCCGGAGTACGCCGACGCCGCGCGGTCGGTGCTGGCTCTTGCCAGCCTGCCCCTCGGGCGGGTGGTGGATGACGCCAAGGTCACCGATCACCATGCCATCATCCCCACCGACGGCGACCACGACCTCTCGAGGTTGTCCAGCGACGCCCGGCGCATCTACGACATGGTGGCGCGGCGCTTCATGGCCGTGTTCCTGCCGCCGGCAAAGCTCGAGGACACCACCATCATCACGAAGGTGGGAGACCACACGTTCCGCAGCAGCGGCACCGTGGTGGTGGAGCCCGGCTGGTACGCCGTCGACGCCATGCGCCGTCATCGGGTGGAGAAGCAGGCGAAGGCGCAGGAGGCCGTGAACGAGGACGGCGAGGTGGAGTCGAAGGACCGCACCCTGCCGCACGTAACCGTGGGGCAGCGCCTCACCTGCGCTCGCATCGATGTGCTGGCGAAGAGCACAAAGCCTCCCGCCCGCTACAACGAGGGCAGCCTGCTCAAGTCGATGGAGACTGCCGGCAAGCTGGTGGACGACGACGAGGCCGCCGAGGCCATGAAGGAGGCCGGCCTCGGCACGCCGGCAACGCGCGCCAACATCATCGAGAGCCTTATCGACCGGGAGTACGTGGAGCGCGAGGGCAAGCAGCTCCGTGCCACCGACAAGGCCATCGGCCTCGTCACGATGCTGGGTGACCATCTGCTCACGAGCCCAGAGCTCACGGGCCGCTGGGAGCAGAAGCTCAACGAGGTGCAGCGCGGCGAGGAGTCGCGCGATGCATTCCACCGCGAGATCGTGGACTTCACGAAGCAGGTGGTGGAGTGGTTCTCCGACAAGAGCCGCGACGACCTGCGGGTGGAACGCACGGTGATCGCCCCCTGCCCGCTCACCCTGCCGGATGGCACCACATGCACGGGCAACATCGTGGAACAGCGCAAGAGCTATTCGTGCGACAGCTACCACGG
>JBIIQA010000183.1:0-2891 GCA_044342355.1 Miltoncostaeaceae bacterium
GACTGCGTGCGGTCCGGCGTGCCTGCGGTGCCCCTGCTGGTCGGCCGCGACGCCGTCGTCGTGTTCACCGCGCGCGGTTCCCGGGCACCCACGTGCCTCGACCTCTCCACGTTGGCGGCGGTGACTGGTCAACAGGGTCAGGGCGTGCGCACGTGGTCGACCGCCGGCCTGCCGGCGGCGCCTCTTGCCGTCGTGGTTCCAGAGGCCGGCTCGGGCACCCGCGACACCTTCGTTGAGAAGGTGATCGCACCCGCAGCCGCGCTCTCGGGTGGCGCGTCCGGAATCCGTGCCGACGCCGTGGCCCGTCCGCTGAACCAGCTGATGCTCGCAACGGTGCTCGGCACCCCCGGGGCCATCGGAATCGCGGGCCTGCAGACGGCCGACCCGTGGCGTGATCGGGTACGCCTGATCGCGATTGACGGCGGGGATGGATGCATCATTCCGTCGGCGGCCAGCGTGTCCGACGGTGACTACCCGCTGTCCCGGGATCTGCTCCTTTACATCAGTGGCGATGCGGAGGGTCGGGATGCGGAGGCCACGATCGCGTTCGGGGATCTGGTGAGCTCGCCGGGATTCCTCGAGCGGGTGGGGCAGGGCCTGTCATCCGCGGACATCGCGGCGACCACCCGCTCCTGGGCCGGGCGGCGCACGGGCGACACGCCATGATCGATGTCCTCACCGCGCTCGACGCGTGGCAGGTGCTGGTGCTCGCGCTCGTCGGCACCGTCGCCGTCACGCTACTCGCCAACTGGCTCATCAATCGGCAACTGGCGCCCGGACCCCGGGAGAAGGCGGGCGTGACAGCCGCCGCGTACATGACGGCGCTCGGCAGCCTGTTTGCGATCCTCACGGGGTTTCTGATCAGCTCGGAGTTCCTCACGCTCCGGTCCGCCCAGAACGCCGTCGGGGTGGAGGTCGCCGCCGCGAGTCAGCTGGCCCAGGCGAGCGGCGCCCTGACGCCGGCGGACACAGGTTTGGTTCAGGAGGAACTCGTGGCATATCTGGCAGCGCTGCCAACCGGTGAGTGGCCCGCGCTCGCGGCACGGGTTGCGGATCGTTCACCCGCGGCCGATCGGCTGCGGGAGTTGCAGCGGACCGTCTTCCGTCAGGCCGCCAAGCCCTACGTGCCCCAGGCTGCGGCGAGCACGATGCAGGACGCCGTGAACACCATGACGGCCAGTCGTCGGCAGCGGGTGGTGATCGCCTCCGGCAGCCTGCCCCTGCCGCTGTTCCTGCTCGCTGCCCTGGCCGGTGTGGCGCTGGTGGTGAACTCCCTCCTCGTGTCGAGTCGCCAGGGCGCACGATACGGCTGGGTAGCCGCGGGGATCGTGCTGGCCGTCGCGCTCGACCTCGGGGCGATCATTGCGATCAGCGCCCCGTTCCAGGGGGCCTTCATCGTCGATCCCGCACCCATCACGGAGCTCATCCGTGAGCTGCGCGATGGCGCGTACCTGCCGTGGGTATCTGGTCCATGATGCCCGTCGCGCGCGCGATTGCCTCGTGTCTCGCGGCCGTGGCGGCCTGCATCGCCCTGTCCTCGTGCGGTTCTGACGTCGCGGTGGCCCCCGACCCGGCGTGTGACGCAGACCCCGCGAACTGCGTGATCGTGGGCATCGGTGAGCCCATATACCTCGGGAGCCTTCTGTTCATGGGGGATCCTGTGGGTGCGGACACCCGGAATACCATCGCCCTCGCCCTTGACTACCTCGATGGTGCCTTCGACGGCCGGAACGGCAAGGTGCTCGGGCACCCGGTCGACGTGGTCGCCGAGACGGAGAATTGCACTGCCCGCGGTGGAAGGCAGGGCGCCCGCCGCCTGCTTCTCGACGCCGACATCGTGGCGGTCATCGGCCCGACCTGCTCGGCTGCCGCGTACCGCGCAGCCTCGACGGTGCTCAGCCCGAGGAAGATCCTCATGATCTCCCCGACGGCCACGTCGCCGTTGCTCACGCAACCGGAGGGACGCGAGCGCTACTTCTTCCGCACGGCGTTCAATGACCTCATCCAGGCCGCAGTCCTCGCGGATTTCACCACGTCGCGGCTCGGGGCATCCACGGCAGCGACCCTCGCAACGGATGATCCGTATTCGGCGGTGCTGGCCGATTCATATGCCGGGGCGCTTCGGGCCGGCGGAGGGAGCGTCGTCCGGCGCGAGAATGTCTCATCGCGCGGCGGCATCCCCGCCGCCGCCAGCCGGATCGCCGCCGCCCGCCCGGCAGCGGTCTTCCTCCCGCTGTTCGAACCGACCTGCAGTCAGGTCGTGCGGTCGCTGCGCGCACAGCCAGCGCTCGCGCGGACGCCGGTGGTCGTCTCCGAGAGCTGCATGGTCCCCGCCTTCTTCAGAGGGGTGGGTGCGGGTACGCCGGAACTCTTCGGGGCGGTGCCGGCGGTGTCCCGCACGGGCCGGGACGACTTCTACCGCAGCGCATTCCTCCCGGCGTACCGGGAGCGCTTCGGGGTGTCACCGGCGAGCGCCTTCGCCCCACAGGCATTCGACGCGACAAGCCTGGTGATCGGTGCCATCCGGCGGGTCGCCGTTCCGCTTCCCGGGGGGGCCCTACGCATCAACCGGGCGGATCTGCGCGTGGCGATGCTGGAGGTGGAGGGATACGAGGGCCTCTCCGGGACGTTGCGCTGCCTGGCATCCGGTGACTGCGTTCCGAACGCCCGCATCTCGGTCTACCGCGGCCCCGCATGGCCCACCGGGGCCGGCGGTGCACAGCCGGTCTTCAGCGGCAGCAGGGCTCTCGCAGACGTCACCGGATCCGGATGAGGACTCTGACGGTGAAGCGATGATGTGACGGGCGCGCGCGTGCGCCGAGGCACACTGCGCGCCATGGGGGCGGTGGGGGAGCGCACGATGTGGCCGTGGTCGCCCGCATGGTCAGCCC
>JBIIQA010000184.1:0-2885 GCA_044342355.1 Miltoncostaeaceae bacterium
GAGTAACTCGCCCACGGGCTCGGTGGCCGTGAGGCCGGATGCGCCGTGCCGGTACGCGTGCCACTGGGCCTCACGCAGGCACGGGCCGAGGTCGCCCGAGCGGGCGGCCCGCGGGTCGGGGAGTTCACCACCGTGGTCGGCGAGCCATTCGCGCAGTTCCTCGCGATGGAAGCGCCGGTGGCCGCCGGGCGTGCGCTCATGGGGTACCTGGCCTGCTGCCGCCCAGGCCCTGAGCGACGACACGCTCACGCCGAGCAGGCGCGCGGCGCCGGATACCGAGAGGCGATCCGTATCGCCGATAAAGGACGTCGTCATCGTCGCCCACCCCCATATCGTGCCCCGGTCGAGTGCCCGGGCTGCCTGAGGTCCAGTGTCGACCCGGGCTTTCCCAACTGTCAAGGGATCTGGCGCCCTTCGGTGGAAGTTCCGCCCGTTGCGGCGGGGCGACTCCCGGGCGAACGTCTAGGAGCCACCCCCGCAGGCGTGCAGTACGACCTCCTCGGGGCTGTCCGCGATATGGATGCGGTCGATGTCGATGGCGTTCACCCATCCCTCACCCAGCGTGGTCGCGCGCATCCACTCGATGAGGCCCTCCCAGTGGCTGCGCCGGTAGAGGACGAGCGGGAAGTCGCGCACCTTGCCGGTCTGGATCAGCACGAGCGCCTCGAAGAGTTCATCGAGGGTGCCGAACCCCCCGGGCATGACGATGAATGCCTCGGAGTACTTGACGAACATCGTCTTGCGCACGAAGAAGTACCGGAAGTCGACGCCGAGGTTGATGTACGGGTTGCGTCCCTGCTCATGCGGCAACTCGATGGTGAGTCCCACCGACAGCCCCCCGGCATCTGCGGCCCCCTTGTTGGCCGCCTCCATGATCCCCGGCCCGCCACCCGTGATCACGGCCCGGCCCTCCCGTGTGAGCAGGCGGCCGATCTCGACGGCCGCGGCATAGTCGGGGTCGTCGGGCGCGGTCCGGGCCGATCCGAAGACCGAGACCGCAGGGCCCACTCGCGCCAGTGCGTCGAATCCCTCGACGAACTCCCCGAGGATGCGCAGGGAGCGCCACGGGTCGGTCGATACGAAGTCGGGCTCCGGCCCGCGCAGCAGGGACAGGTCGGCGTCATGCACGCGGTCGGTGCCGACACCGTGGCTGGTGATGCGCCCGCGCCTGCGAGCTGGCTCGTCCATCATGCGGCTCCCTCATCGAGCGCCACCATCACCACGCGTGCCTGATCGCGTATCGCGGGCAGGTCATCCCGTCGGTCGAGGTTGCGCAGTGACAGCGTCATTCTCGGATTCTGCCCGAGCCGTTCCCGGTGGCGGTCGAGGAAGTCCCAGTAGAGGGTGGTGAACGGGCACGCGGTGGGCCCTGTGGCCACGCGCGGGTCGTAGGGGCACGACCGGCAGTGGTTGCTCATGCGGTTGATGTAGGCACCGCTCGCCGCATAGGGCTTCGTCATCATCGACCCGCCGTCCGCAAACAGGGCCATGCCGATCGCATTTGGCGCCATCACCCACGCCGAGGCGTCCACGTGCGCCGACCAGAACCACCGCATGGCGCCCCACGGCTGCGTGCCGCGAAGGAGCATGAGCGTGCCCAGCACCATGAGCCGCTGGATGTGATGCGAGTACCCGCGCCGGTGAATCCCGTGCATGGCCACATCGACGCACCGCATGCGCGTGGTGGCACCCATGAGGGCGGCCGGCACGGGCCCTTCGGCGCCGAGCGCATTCGCATGCCGCCAGGGGCGCTTCCAGTACCACCCCCACACGTACTCGCGCCAGCCCACAACCTGGCGCACGAATCCCTCGACGGACGAGAGCGGAACGCCCTCGCCGAGGGCATCGGCCACGCGGCGGGCCACCCGTGCGGGCGAAAGGATGCCGAGATTCATCGGACCCGACAGGAGGGCATGGGACATCGCCCAGTCGTCGTCCATCATCGCGTCCTCGTGCGGACCGAAGCCGGCAAGGCGCGCATCGATGAATCGGTCGAGCGCGGCCTCGGCCTCGGCTGCGCTGGCCGCCATCACCCGCTCCCCACCCGCTCCCGTCTCGGGCATGCCCGCGAACCGCGCGCGCAGTTCGGCGTCCAGGGGGTCGTCCGCGGGGGGAAGCCACGGGACGGGTGCGCCGAGGTCGCGGGTACGGGGCGGGGGCCTCCGGTTCTCCTTGTCAAGACTCCATGCGCCGCCCACCGGCTGGCCATCGGCATCGACGAGCAGGTCGAGGCGCCGCCGCATCTCGCGGTAGAAGGTGTCCATGCGTGGCTGCCGCGTCCCGAGTACCTCGTCGAGTTCGCCGGGGCGGGTGATGAAGCCCACCGGATCGCGCACCTCAACCGGTACCGGCAGACGCGCGGCGACGCGGCGCATCAGGGCCATTCCGCTCCGCGACGTGGGGTGCGCCACCACGATGCGCGACGGCCGATGCTCGGCGGCGTGCGCCATGAGGCCGTCCGCAAGGGTCGCCGTGCTCCGCAGGTCGACCTGCCACCCGTCGTCACGCAGCGACTGCGCAAGGCGGCGCATCGCGCCGATCACCAGCACGCGGCGTTCCCTGTTGAAGGGCAGGCGCGCGAGGGCATAGTCGCTCTCGACCATGAGCACGCGCGCCTCGCCGGCCCGGTGGCCCCGGAAGGCGGGGCCTGACGGATCGAGTTGATCCCCCAGCACCCATATGGTGGGTGCTGTCAGCGGCCCTTCACGGCGTCGTGCTGCGCACGTCGCGCGGCCGTGCGGTCGAGCACGGCCTGCTCGGCGGCGGTGATGCCTTCCGGCACCGGCTGCGTCGCGGGACCGAACGATCCGGCGATCCATTCGTCGAGGCCGTGTGCGGGGATCGCCCCGTGGCGGGTGGCCACAACGCTGCCCCTTTCCATCAGT
>JBIIQA010000185.1:0-2878 GCA_044342355.1 Miltoncostaeaceae bacterium
CCCGCGAACCGCGCAGGGTGGCCGACACCTCATCTGCGTACGCCGCGTGGCGATCGCTTACCGGGATCACCCTCACCTGCTCGGGCGCCAGCCAGAAGGGCAGGTCGCCGCCGGTGTCCTCGAGGAGGATGCCCAGAAAGCGCTCGAGCGAGCCGGTGATGGCACGGTGGATGATGACCGGGCGCTCCACGGTGTCGTCGGCCGTCGTGTACTCGAGGCCGAAGCGCTCCGGCATGTAGAAGTCGAGCTGGCACGTGCCGAGCTGCCATGAGCGGCCCATGGTGTCGGTGACCTGGATGTCGATCTTCGGTCCGTAGAAGGCGCCGTCGCCCTCCTTGATGCCGTACTCACGATCTCCGAGGGCAAGGCGAAGGGCTTCCTCGGCGGCATCCCACATCTCAGACGTCCCGGTGGCCTTCTCGGGTCGGGTGGACAGGAACATCGCCACATCGCTGAATCCGAAGCGGGCGTAGAAGCGCTCGGTGAGGTCGAGGATGGCCCGCACCTCGGACTGGATCTGGTCCATACGGCAGAACACGTGGGCGTCGTCCTGCGTGAATGCGCGCACGCGGAACAGCCCGTGCAGCACGCCCGAGAGCTCGTGCCGGTGCACGTGCCCGAACTCGGCAAGGCGCAGCGGCAGCTCGCGGTACGAACGGCGGGTGGAGCGGAATACCAGGCAGGCGCCCGGGCAGTTCATGGGCTTCACGGCGAACCCCTGCTCGTCCACCTCCGTGAAGTACATGTTGTCCTTGTAGTGCTCGTAGTGACCACTCTGCTTCCAGAGATCGTCCGAGAGCATGGTGGGAGTGCGGATCTCCTGATAGCCCATGGCGTCAAGCTCGGTGCGGAGCGCCGCCTGGATCTCGTTGACCACGACCATCCCCCTGGGGAGGAAGAAGGGGAAGCCCGGGCCCGCCTCGTCGAAGTAGAAGATGCCGAGGTCGCGCCCCACCCGGCGGTGGTCGCGGGCGCGAGCAGCCTCGAGGCGCTCGAGGTACTCATCGAGTTCCGCCCTTGTGGGGAAGGCCGTGGCGTACACCCGCGTGAGCATGGGGTTCTTCTCGCTACCGCGCCAGTAGGCCCCTGCGACCGACAGCAGCTTGACCTTGCCGATGTTGCCCGTGTGGTGCACATGGGGACCACGGCAGAGATCGATGAAGTCGTGCTCGCGGTACAGCGACACGTCGCTCTCGCCCTGGCGGCCAAGCTCCTCGACCTGATCGACCTTGTACGGCTGCACCCGCTCCTCGAAGAACGTCCGGGCATCGGGGATGCTCATGACGCTGCGCTCGAACGGGGCCTTGGCCTTCGCGATGCGGTTGATCTCGGCCTCGATCGCCGGGAAGTCGTCTTCGGTGATGGGCGCGTCGAGCTCGAAGTCGTAGTAGAAGCCGTCGGCGATGGGCGGGCCGAACCCGAACCGCGTGCCCGGGAAGAGGCCCATCACGGCCTCGGCCATGACGTGCGCCGCTGAATGACGCATGACGTAGAGGTGGTCCTCGCCGCTCTTGGCCGTGACGATGGCGATCTGCTCGCCATCGGCGAGGGGGCGGGCGAGGTCACGGATCTCATCGCCCACGCGCACGGCGAGGGCGGCCTTGGCCAGCCCGGGGCCAATGGCGGCGGCGGCGTCGTGGCCGGTCGCCCCGTCGGGCAGTGCAAGGCGGGTACCGTCGGGGAGTTCGACGTGCATGTCGGTGTGCAGGCTCCTCGAGAGGGCGGTCGTGACGGCGGCCGATGCTAGCAACGGCGCGGGCTCCGACCGTTCCCGGCTTGCACGGCCACCCGATGGGGCGGAAGATGACCTGACCATGCGCTGGTTGCTCTGCGGCTCATCTCCCACACCGGTTGCGCGCCGGGTCATTCCCGTCGTCGTCGTGTCGGTCATCCTCGCGATCTTCGGCACGGTCCTGCTGGTGCTGGCGCCGGACATCCCGGGGCCCGAGTGGATCAAGGGCGCGTACGTGCTGTTCGTCGTGGTGGCGCTGAAGCTGCCGCTCATCGCCATCCTCTGGTGGCTCATCGCGCGCAACCCCGAGTGGCCGGGATCACGTCCCCGGTGGTTGCCGCCCGAGCAGGCCGAGATCCTCGCCTACCTCGAACTCGAGTCGCAGCGGGCGGCGGCGCTCCCCGACGCAGTGGAGCGCCTCGGCTACCTGTCGCAGGAGGCCTGGCACGTCGCCGATCGCCTTGACGGGGAGGCAAAGGTGGATGCCCTCACCGTGGCGCTGCGCATCGACCTGGTGTGCGAGAGGGCGCGGCGTGAGCGAAGCGAGCGCAGCGGCACCTGACCCACCCCGCGCAAATCCCTATACGGCGGCCCCGACCAGCGCGCCGATAAGCGACGTCACCGCCATGGCGGCAACCCCCCAGAGCAGCACCCGCGCCGACGCGCGAAGCACCGGCGCCTTGCCGAGAATCGCCCCGGCGGCGCCCAGGGCGATGAGCCCGAGCATGGTCACGAGCACGGTCACCCAGATGCGGGCCGCCGCGCCGTAGGGAGGGAGCACGGCAATCAGCGGGATGGCGGCCCCCACCGCGAACGAGAGCGCAGAGGCCACCGCCGCCTGAAGGGGACGCGCAGCCGCGTATTCGGTGATGCCGAGCTCGTCGCGGGCATGTGCGGCGAGGGCATCCCCCCGCGAGAGCTCCTCCGCCACCTGGCGTGCAAGGGGTGCGGATAGCCCGCGCCCCTCGTAGATATCCGTGAGCTCGTCGAGTTCCCCGACCGGGTCGTCCGCGAGCTCGCGCTCCTCCCGGGCGAGATCGGCACGCTCCGAGTCACGCTGCGAACTGACCGACACGTACTCGCCGGCCGCCATCGACATCGCACCCGCCGCGAGCCCGGCGATGCCTGCGGTGATGACCGACCCAC
>JBIIQA010000036.1:0-11185 GCA_044342355.1 Miltoncostaeaceae bacterium
CCGAGGAGGATCGAGGCCCGATGTTTGAACGCTTCACCGAGCGTGCCCGCCAGGTCGTCGTGCTGGCCCAGGAGGAGGCACGGACCCTCAAGCACAACTACATCGGCACCGAGCACATCCTGCTCGGACTGCTGCGAGAGGAAGAGGGCCTCGCGGCCCGCGTGCTGGAGGGCCTCGAGATCACGGTGGAAGAGGTGCGCGCCCAGGTCATCCGCATCGTCGGGTCGGGCGAGGAAGTCACCTCCGGTCAGATCCCGTTCACCCCGCGCGCGAAGAAGGTGCTCGAGCTTGCGCTTCGGGAGGCGCTGTCGCTCGGGCACAACTACATCGGCACCGAGCACATCCTGCTCGGGCTCGTGCGTGAGAACGAGGGCGTGGCCGCCCGCATCCTCGCCGACTTCGACGCCGACTCCGAGAAGATCCGCAACGAGATCATCCGCATGCTTTCCGGTCCCGGACGCCGCCAGGGCCAGGGACAGGGCGGAGCGCCGAGCCAGCCGGGCGACAAGAAGTCGAGCAAGCTCCTCGACCAGTTCGGCCGCAACCTCACCAAGATGGCTGCCGACGGCAAGCTCGACCCCGTGGTCGGGCGGCAGAAGGAAATTGAGCGGGTCATGCAGATCCTGGCCCGTCGCACCAAGAACAACCCGGTGCTCATCGGGGAGCCGGGCGTCGGCAAGACCGCTGTCGTCGAGGGCCTTGCCCAGCGCATTTCGTCCGGCCAGGTTCCCGAGCTCCTGCGCGGCAAGCAGATCTACACGCTCGATCTGGCCGCGCTGGTGGCCGGGTCGAAGTACCGCGGTGAGTTCGAGGAGCGCCTGAAGAAGGTCATGAAGGAGATCGGCCAGCGCGGCGACACGATCCTGTTCATCGACGAGATCCACAACCTCGTCGGTGCAGGTGCCGCCGAGGGTGCCATCGACGCGGCCTCCATCCTCAAGCCCGCGCTTGCCCGCGGTGAGCTGCAGACCGTCGGTGCCACCACGCTTGACGAGTTCCGGAAGTACCTCGAGCGCGACTCCGCCCTCGAGCGCCGCTTCCAGAAGGTGATCGTCGACCAGCCCTCGATCGAGGAGACCGAGCAGATCCTGCGTGGCCTCCGCGACCGGTACGAGGAGCACCACAAGATCAACATCACCGACGAGGCACTTGAGGCCGCGGCGGTGCTGTCGGATCGCTACATCTCGGAGCGCTTCCTGCCCGACAAGGCGATCGACCTCATCGATGAGGCCGGCAGCCGCATGCGCATCCGCACCATGACCGCGCCCCCGAGCTACCACGAGCTCGAGGAGGAGATCGAGGCCGTCCGCAAGGACAAGGAAGCCGCGATCGAGGCCCAGGAGTTCGAGAAGGCCGCGAACCTCCGCGATACCGAGCGCCGCCTCACCAACAAGAAGCGCGACCTCGAGGAGGAGTGGAAGGCGGAGGACGCCCCCCGTCCGTCCATCGGCGAGGAGGAGATTGCCGACGTCGTATCGATGTGGACGGGCATCCCGGTGTTCAAGCTCACCGAGGCCGAGACCCAGAAGCTGCTGCGCATGGAGGACGAACTGCACAAGCGCGTGATCGGCCAGGAGGCCGCCATCACCGCCACCAGCCGCGCCATCCGCCGTGCCCGCGCCGGGATCAAGGACCCGAAGCGCCCTGCCGGCTCGTTCATCTTTCTCGGCCCGTCGGGCGTGGGGAAGACCGAGCTCGCCCGCACGCTGGCCGAGTTCCTGTTCGGTGACGAGCAGGCCCTCATCCAGGTTGACATGTCCGAGTACATGGAGAAGCACGCGGTATCGCGCCTCGTCGGATCGCCCCCCGGCTACGTGGGCTACGACGAAGGCGGACAGCTCACCGAGCAGGTGCGACGCAAGCCGTACTCGGTGGTGCTTCTCGATGAGATCGAGAAGGCGCACCCCGAAGTGTCCAACATCCTCCTGCAGATCATGGAGGATGGCCGCCTCACCGATGCCCAGGGCCGCGTCGTGGACTTCCGTCACTGCATCGTGATCCTGACGTCGAACATCGGTGCCGCCACCATCACCCGCTCCACGCCGCTGGGCTTCAGCGTGGCGCAGGAGGACGGTGGGATGGACTACGACGACATGAAGGGCCGCATCATGGGTGAGCTCAAGAAGGCCTTCCGGCCCGAGCTCATCAACCGCATCGACGAGATCATCGTCTTCCACCAGCTGTCGAAGGCCGAGATCAAGCAGATCATCGATCTCATGCTGGTGCGGTTGCAGCGGCAGCTGGCAGAGCAGGGCGTATCACTGCAGCTCACCGATGACGCCAAGGATCTCCTCGTGGAGGAGGGGTACGACCCGGCCATGGGTGCCCGTCCGCTCCGCCGTGCCATCCAGCGGCTGCTGGAGGACCCGCTCTCCGATGAGCTCCTGCGCGGAACGCTGACCGAAGGACTCGTCATCGTCGCCGACCGTGACGGCGACACGATGAAGATGGAGCGCCGCGAGGTGCCTGCGGTCCCGGAAGCGCCTGAGGCCGTCGCCGTCGGCGCCGACTCGGACGCCGGCGAGGAGTAACCGCTGAGCCCGCCACGGGCCCGCAGCCAGTACCAATGTGATGGCTGCGGGCACGTGTCGGCTCGCTGGCTGGGTCGGTGCCCGGCCTGCGGCGAGTGGGACACACTGAAGGAGTCGGCCGCGGCGCCCCGCCGCGTGTCGGGTCGGTCCGGACCTGTGGCCGCAGCCCGGCCCCAGCCCCTGTCGGAGGTCGTTCCACTCTCCGAGGAACGCATCCCCACCGGCGTGTCCGAACTTGATCGCGTGCTCGGGGGCGGCCTCGTACCCGGATCGCTGGTGCTCATCGGCGGTGAGCCCGGCATCGGCAAGAGCACGCTCGTGCTGCAGGCGCTCGGGCACATGGCCCGCACGCGCGAGGCCCTCCTCGTCACCGGCGAGGAGTCGCCGCAGCAGGTGAAGTCCCGCGCTGCCCGCTTGGGACCGGAGTGCGGTGCCATACGCGTTCTGCCCGAGACCCACCTCGAGGCGGTGGTGGCCATGCTCGAGGCCGCCCCCCCGGGCGTGTGTGCCATCGACTCGGTGCAGACGATGGCATCCGATTCCGTCGACAGCGCCGCCGGAAGCCCCGCCCAGGTGCGCCAGGTCACGGCCGAGCTGGTGCGCGTGGCCAAGACAAACGACATTGCCATGATCCTCGTGGGCCAGGTCACGAAGGACGGTGGCCTCGCCGGGCCACGCCTTCTCGAGCACCTCGTGGACGCCGTCATCTCATTCGAAGGTGATGACGTACGCGCGCAGCGCGTTCTCCGTGCACTGAAGAACCGCTTCGGGTCGACCAACGAGACCGGCATCCTCGAGATGCGCGCCGACGGCCTCGTCTGCGTCGAGGACCCATCCGACATCTACCTCGCCGAGGCCGGGGAGCGGGTGGGGTCGTGCCTGTTCCCCGCGATCGAGGGCACGCGCGCGGTGCTGGTGGAGGTGCAGGCACTCGTGGGGCCCACCGAGATCGTGCCGCCGCGCAGGGTGGCCGGCGGGGTGGATCGCACCCGGCTCGCACAGGTGCTCGCGGTGCTGTCACGCCATGCCGGTGTGCGGGTGGGGGACCAGGACGTGTTCGTGAGCGTGGCAGGGGGCGCCCGGGCACCGGATCCTGCCGCCGATCTGGCAATCGCCCTCGCCGTGGCGTCGGCCGCGCGCGGTGAGGCGCTCCCCGGCCCGGTGGTCGCGATGGGGGAGATCGGCCTCACGGGCGCGCTGCGCCCTGTGGGTCATGCCGCGCGCCGGCTCAGGGTGTCGGCCGACCATTCCGTGGCCCGGGCCATCACCGGGCCACTCGGAGATGCCGCGTCTGCCACTCCCCGCCCGGCCACCGTGCTCGCGCACAGCGAGTTGCGCGACGTCATCCGGGACGCATTCCGGCCGATGGGTGCGTGACCTTGGCGCCCGTGCGTGCAATGCTCGGACGTTCTGGAGCACGCCCCGCAGGATCTGCGGTGCGTGAGGTGAAATTTCCCACGAGGCAAAGGGGGTGATGGCGACGTCCACGGACACCGATAAGACAGATGCCCCGGCGACCGGCGGAGACGACCGCACGCCCTCCCAGCGCATGGGATTGCCGTACCCGGGACCCGGAGCGCGCGAGCGCGTGGCCAGCCCCGTCGTCCTCCTCGTCACGCAGGCCGTGCTCATGCTGCTCGGTGCGCTCGGCGCGTACCAGATCGGACGCACCATCGACTTCGGCCGGGCGCTCGGTGACCCCTGGCAGTACGTGGCGTACGTCGGGGCCATCGCACTCGGCGCCATCGCCGGATGGGTGCTTGGTGGCATCATCGGCCGGTGGCTGCCGTCGCGCATGCGCGCCATCGACAGGGCGGCCGACACCCGCTCCGCCGGCGAGCTCATGGTGGGCGCCCTCGGTCTGGTCGTGGGGCTCGTGGCAGCGGTGCTCGCGGGATTCGCCGTGGTGCGCCTGCCGGTGGTCGGGCCGTACCTCCTGCTCCCCGTGCTGCTGCTGGTGGCGTACGTGTTCACGCGTATCGCGGCGCGCAAGCACGCCGATATCCTTCGCCTCGTGGGCATCCGGTCGCGCACTGCCGCGACGGTGCCGCCGCGGCTCATCGATTCGAGCGCGATCATCGATGGCCGCATCGTCGACATCATCCGCGCGCGCTTCCTGCCGGGGCCGATCGTCATCCCGTCCTTCGTCGTGGATGAATTGCACCGCGTGGCCGATTCCGCCGATCCCGAGAAGCGCCAGCGCGGGCGGCGGGGGCTCGATCTGGTGGAGGAGATCAAGAGCGCAGGAGACCAGCGGGTGCAGATCCGCCCGGGTGACGTCGCCGGCGACGGCGTGGATGCAAAGCTCGTGACGCTTGCCCGCGAGATGCACGCCTGCATCGTCACCACCGATTACGCGCTCAACAAGGTGGCGCGCATCCAGGGCATTGACGTGCTCAACATCAATGAGCTGGCAAATGCGCTGAAGCCCGCCGTGCTCCCCGGTGAGAGTCTCAGCGTGCGCGTCATACGCGAGGGACGCGAGTACGACCAGGGGGTGGGCTACCTCGACGACGGCACCATGGTGGTGGTTGAGGGTGGCCGGGCACTCGTGGGCAGTGGGTTCACCGACGTCGAGGTGACGAGCGCCATCCAGAACCCCTCGGGCAAGATGATCTTCGCCCGGCGCCCTGCCGCGGGACGGTGAGGACCGGGGCGATCATCGTGGCCGCGGGCTCCGGAGAGCGGCTTGGCGCCGGGGTCCCGAAAGCCCTCGTGCCGGTGGCGGGCCTTCCGCTGGTCGTGTGGTCGGTGCGCGCCCTCGACGCCGCTCCCTCCGTGGGCCCCGTGGTCATCGTGTCCCCGCCCGGGGCGGAGCGCGAGATCGCGGTGGCCATCGGCGCCGGCATCGAGGTGCATGCGGTCGTGCCCGGTGGCAGCACCCGCCAGCGATCGGTGGCGGCCGGCATCGCCGCGCTTCCCGCTGACGTCGATGCCATCGTGGTGCACGACGCCGCCCGTCCGCTCATCACCCCTGGGCTGGTGGAGCGGCTGATCCGGGGCCTGTCAGCCGCCGACGGTGTGATCGCCGCGACGCGGGTTGCCGACACGCTCAAGCGCGCGAACCCGGACGGCACCATCGGGGCCACGGTGGACCGCGCGGGACTGTGGAGCGCCCAGACCCCGCAGGTGTTCCGTGCCGAGGCCATCCGCTCGGTGTTCGCGCTCGCGGATGACGCGGAGCTCGACTCGGCCACCGACTGCGCGGGCATGGCCGAGCGTCGCGGCACACCCATTGCGCTTGTCGACCCCGAGGCCCCCAACCTGAAGGTCACGACCGCCACGGACCTGCGCCTTGCCGAGGTGCTGCTCGGGTCGGGCTGCATCGCGTAACGTCCCGCGCCGGTGCTGACCGACTACCACCTCCACCTGCAGCCGGACGGCCCCGAGGCCCGCGAGAGGGACCACGCGCGCTGGGATGCCCACGGCGGGCCGCGTTCCATGGGGTGGATCGCGCAGTACGTCGACGCGGCGCGTGCGCGGGCGGTGGATGAGATCGCCATCACCGAGCACGTCCACCGCTTCCGTGAGGTGCGTGACTGGCATCCCAACCCGTGGTGGCAGGCCGAGGCGACCGAGGACCTGACTGACCACTGCGCCGCGCTCGTGGCCGCCCGGGAGGACCACGGTCTGCCCGTACGTGTCGGCATCGAGATGGACTGGATCCCCAACCGCCTCGACGAAAGCCGCGCGCTCCTCGCGTCACAGCCATTCGACGTGGTGCTCGGCTCGGTGCACTGGCTCGGCGACCTTGCCATCGATCATCCGGACTACCCATGCTGGGATTCCCTCGGTCCTGAGGAGACATGGGGGCGCTACCTCGATGAGCTCGGCGCGGCGGCGGCGAGCGGGCTGTTCGACGTGCTGGCCCACCCGGACCTGCCGAAGGTCTTCGGCACGCGTATGCCGCGTGTGCTGGAGGCGCGCCGCGACGAGGTCATCGCCGCCATCGCCAGTTCGGGCGTGGCGGTGGAGTGCTCGTCGGCAGGGTTGCGCAAGGCGTGCGCCGAGCTCTATCCCGATCCGGGTTGGCTTGCGGCCTTCCGGCGGGCGGGCGTACCCATCACGCTGTCGAGCGATGCGCATCGACCGGAGGACGTCGCATACGGCTACCCCACGGCCGTCGCGGCTCTGCGGGGTGCTGGCTATGACACGATCACGCGATTCCGGTCGCGCGAACCCGAGCAGGTGAGGATCCGATGGGCATGAGGGTCGGAATGGGGGTGGACGCCCATCGGCTGGAGCCCGGCGTGCCGCTCATGCTCGGCACCCTTCCCATCCCGCACCCCGCCGGGCTGGCCGGGCACTCGGATGGCGACGTGGTGGCGCATGCCATCTGCGATGCGCTCCTCGCGGCGTCAGGTGGTCCGGACATCGGTGTGCTGTTCCCGCCCGGCGCCCCCGAGTGGAGCGGCGTCACGGGGCACGCGATGATCACGCATGTCATGGAGCGGCTGCGGGGCGAGGGCGTGGACCCCGTCAACGTCCACGTGGTGGTCATGTGCGAGGCCCCGCGCATCGGGCCACATCGCGAGGCCATGCAGGCCGCCCTCACGGGTGCCGTGGGCGCGCCCGTCTCCGTGCATGCCACGACCACCGATGGGATGGGGTTCACAGGCCGGTCGGAGGGCATCGCCTGCCAGGCGGTGGCGCTGGTGGAGGTGCCGGGGTGACCGTCAGGCTCCACTCGACCCTGACCGGCCGTGACGAGCCGCTCACCCCGGATGCTGATGGCGTCATCGGTATCTATGCGTGCGGACCCACGGTGTACTCGCGCATCCATATCGGCAACGCCCGGCCCTTCGTGGTGTTCTCTGTGCTGAAGCGCTACCTCGAGCGACGGGGCCTGCGCGCGCGGCTGGTCATCAACATCACGGATGTCAACGACAAGATCTACGAGGCCGCCCGCGCGGAGGGAATCCCATCCACCGAACTGGCCGGGCGCTGCGCCCGGCAGTACCGCGAGGACACCGATCTTCTCGGCCTCGGCCGCCCCGATGCCGAGCCGCTGGTCACCGGGTGCATGGACGAGATCGTCGCCCTCATCGCCGACCTGATCCACAAGGGCCTTGCCTATCCCGCCGGGGGCGACGTGTACTTCCGCGTGACCGCGTTCCCCGACTACGGATGCCTGTCAGGGCGCCGTACCGATGACATGCCCGACACGGACCCGGGCGGCCTGAAGGAGGACCCCCTCGACTTCGCCCTCTGGAAGGGGCACAAGGAGGGAGAGGATGCCTTCTGGGAATCGCCATGGGGCCCGGGCCGCCCGGGGTGGCACATCGAGTGCTCAGCCATGGCGGAGCGCGAGCTCGGCATGGGCTTCTCGGTGCACGGGGGTGGGATCGACCTGGTGTTCCCGCACCACGAGAACGAGATCGCGCAGAGCCAAGGCGCACACGGCAGTCCGTTCGCGCACATCTGGATGCACAACGAGATGCTCGAGCTCTCCGACTCGAAGATGAGCAAGAGCATCGGCAACACCGCACTGCTCGCCGATGTGGTGGACCGTTGGGGCGCCGACACCGTCATCGCGTACTTCATGCAGAGCCATTACCGGTCACGGCTTCCGTTCTCGGATGAGCGTCTGGGTGATGCCGAGGCGGCCTGCAGGCGCATCCGCAATGTCATCCGTGCCCTCGACCGCGCGCTCGAGGTGCCGGGTGAGGTCACCGACACTGCTCTCGCGACGGCCATCGTCGAAGCCCGCGGACGGTTCTTTGATTCGATGGACGACGACTTCGGCACGCCCGGCGCCATGGCGGCCATCTTCGACATCGTGCGCGCCATCAACCAGGCCCTCGAGCGCGGCAGGCCCCCGGAGGGGCAGATACAGGAGGTGCGCCTGGAACTCGGCGCCCTTCTCGACATGCTCGGCCTCGGGGGGCTCTCGGCCGCGGGTACGGCCGGCGATGTGCCCGACGAGGTGCGCGACATGCTGCGCCGCCGCGAGGATGCCCGTGCCGCCCGTGACTTCGCCGGGGCCGATGCACTGCGTGACGCGATCGGTGCCCTCGGGTTCGAACTCCGCGACGGGCCTGACGGCCCCGAGGTCATCCGCACCCCGTGAGCACGCGTCGCCAGAGCCATCGCTCCCGCCCGGAGCCCGATGATGGACCCGTTCTCGTCTACGGCCGCAATCCGGTGCGAGAGCTCATCCGCGCCGGCCGCCGGCCGGTGGCCGAGGTCTGGGCCCTCGCACAGGCCGCCGAGGATCCGGCGCTTGAAGGCGTGCAGGTGCAGGTGAAGAAGCGTGATGAACTGGCGCGCCTCTCGGGCACCGGTGACCATCAGGGGATGGTGGCCATCACCGAGGAATACCCCTACGCCGACCCTCAATCACTGCTTGAGGGTAGTGGGCCCATCATGGTGCTGGACGAGGTTCAGGACCCGCGCAACCTCGGGGCGGTGGCCCGGGTGGCCGACGCCGCGGGTTTCGCGGGCCTCGTCATCCCCACCCGCGGGAGCCCGGGCATCACTCCTGTGGCGTGCAAGGCATCCGCCGGCGCGGTGGAGCACCTGCACATCGCGCGCATCGGGTCGATCGTGGCCTTCGTGAACGACCTCGCCGGGTCAGGACGATGGGCCGCCGGAGCTGACGCCGACGATGGGGTCGACTATCGCGAAGTGCCCTGGGACGCCGGTGCCGTGATCGTTCTGGGCGCGGAGGGCGCGGGGCTCAGGCCCCGTGTCAAGCAGGTGTGCGACCGGCTGGTGCGCATTCCGATGCGTGGGAGGGTGGGGTCCCTGAACCTCTCGACGGCTGCGGCGGTCCTGGCATTTCAGGCGGTGGCGGGTGACACCGGGGGGCCCCGAGGTTGACATAACCTTGTGCGGCCGGTAACAATCCCCCATCTCTTACCTTCAAGTAAAGATTCAGCGTTGATCTCAAGTGAAGGTTGAGGGATGGGAAATGCCCTCCGGAACCACCGCAACGGGAGTGAACATGGGTGCTGCCGCCCGCAGGCTTACTGATCTGGACCAGCAGGGTTTCGTCGATGTCGTCGACGAGGGCCTCGTGCGTCGCGCGCGAGCCGGGGACGGCCAGGCGATGGATCAGATCATCTCCCGCTACCGGGGCTTCGTGCGCCTCAAGGCCAGTGCATACTTCCTGGCCGGCGGTGACTCCGAGGATCTCATCCAGGAGGGCCTCATCGGGCTCTTCAAGGCGGTGCGCGACTACCGGCCCGAGCGCGAGGCCTCGTTCCGCTCCTTCGCCGAGCTCTGCGTGACCCGTCAGATCATCACCGCCATCAAGACGGCTGCGCGCAACAAGCACACCCCCCTCAACACCTACGTGTCATTCAGCAACACACGCGCCGGCAGCGAGCAGGAGACGACCCTGGCGGATGTGCTCCCCGACGACCCGGTGACCGACCCCATCAACCAGGCGATCTCCACGGAGGAGCTCCAGAGCCTGGTCGAGTGCCTCGGCAAGGTGCTGAGCCCGCTCGAGAGCCAGGTGCTCGCGATGTATCTCGAGGGTCGCTCGTACGAGGAGGTCGCCGAGCGCCTCGAGTGCAACCCGAAGAGCGTTGACAACGCGCTGCAGCGCGTGAAGCGCAAGGTCGAGATCCACCTGAAGGAGCGCGAGGTACTCGACCTCCGCTAGAGGGTTTGCCAGAGCCTCGACCTGAGGGTGAGACTTTGACGTGATGCCGCCCCAACAGGCGGCATCACGCGTTTCGGGGTACGTTTCGGGGCGTCCGCGCCACCCGTTGAACCCGAGGATTCCATGAGTGCACCCATCCTGGTCGGCTATGACCGCAGCGACTCCGCCAAGCGGGCCCTTGATCGGGCGATCGAGCGCTGCAACGAGATGCATGCGCCGCTGCTCGTGCTGGCCGTTCACGAGGCCGTGCTCGACCCGACGGGTCCCCGTGCTTTCGGCACGATGGGGGACGGAAGCCCGATGGAGGGGCCGTTCCGGGAGATGCCCGACGTGCATGAGGCCCTCCAGGAGGCCCGGGGCCTCGTGGAGGACGGCGCTGTTGCCAAGGCGGAGTACGCCTGGGCCATCGGTGAGCCCGGTGGCCTCATCGTGGAGACCGCCAAGGACCACAAGGCCCGGTTGATCGTCGTGGGCCACACCCACCACGGGTTCCTCGGAAAGGTGTTCGGCGCCGACGTCTCCGCAGAGGTCGAGAAGCACGCGGGTATCCCCGTGGAGATCGTCGACTAGCCCCGCCCCGCCGGAGTAGCTCAGATGGCCAGAGCACCTGTCTTGTAAACAGGGGGTCACGGGTTCGAATCCCGTCTCCGGCTTCGTGATCATCGTCGCTCGGGAACACTGGCGTCGTGATCCGGCGGTCGGTCGGGTAACCTCGGAGCGACGAGCGCCTCTCCCGAAAGGCCCCATGCGCCGCCTAATCCTCCTTGTTGTAGCCGCATCCGCTGCGATCGCGCTGCCGGCGATCGCACAGGCGGGGGTGGACGACAGCCGGTGGCGCCTGTTCCTGAAGGTGTCCAACGACATCCAGAACACCACGGTGGCCGGGTATCCCCGGGTGACGATCGGCGTGCGGGGAGACACCTTCAAGCAGAACTGGTACTGCTGGCGCTGGCGCGACTCCTCGACCGCCTACACGCTGGGCAGTAACGCCCCGATTGCCCCAGGTGCATCGGACGTGATCATCTCCGATGTCGACCTCCGT
>JBIIQA010000186.1:0-2866 GCA_044342355.1 Miltoncostaeaceae bacterium
ACAGCGCCCGGTCGAGCGCCCGGCCGAGGCTGGCCTGGTCGAAGTCGCCGCGCACGCGGGTGACATCGGACAGATCGACGGCGCGCTCCACCCGCAGCGAGCGAAGGGGGCAGAGGATGCCGCGGTCAATTGCCGACTGGCGGTCAAGCGTGGCGGCGACGGGGCCGAACACCTGCTCCACGTGACCTGTGGTGGTGGCGGGCGTGGCGGTGAAGCCCACGATCGTGGCATCGCCGGCCCGGTCAAGCATCTTGCGGGTCTGCGCACCGAGCGTGGTGTGGGCCTCATCACACACCAGCAGGTCCACGGCGTCCCAGTTGGCATCTGCCTGATTGCGCAGTGCCGCCTGATACGTGCAGACGGTGACGCCCGGGCGGCCGATGGACCCCACGCCATCAACGGTGAACGTCACGCCCGGGAAGAACGTGCGCAGGGCATTCGCCGTCTGTTCGGCAAGGTTCCGGCGGGGCACCAGCACCGCCGCCGATCCGCCGAGGGCCGCGGCGAGAGCGCAGAAGGTGATGGTCTTGCCGGATCCGGTGGGGGCGTCGATCCACGTGCGGGAGGCGCCGGCCCGCAGCCGGATGGCCAGTTCGTCAAGGGCCTCGATCTGGTGCTCGCGCAGCACCACGTCGGGCCACCACGCGGCGGGATCCGCCAGCGCAGCCTCAAGCCGCTCCGCCGGGGAGAGCACCTCGGAAGTCTCTATGGACGTGCTCATGCCATCTCGCACCTCTCAGCTCATGGCGTACGGCCATGCGCGGCAGGTCCCCCAATGGGACCGATGCGGAACAAGGGCTCAGGGGGCGGTCGGCGTGGCGCTCACCTGGAGGCGCCGGACGGCCCATGAACTTGGCAGGACGGTAGCAGCAGACCCCGGCGTTGCCCATCCGGAACGACGAAATGCAGCATTCCACCGACCTCGGGCGCTACAGTGCCAATCCATGGGAACCGGATCCTCAGGCGGAGCTGCGAACCAGTGGGCACGACCTGTGCTCCTCGCGGTCGCATGCATCATCATCGGCTTCGTCATCGGGTGGTTCGCCCGTGGCGATGGTGGCGGCGTCGTGCTGCCCACCGTCGCGGACGCCGTGCAGACCACGGCCACGGTGGCGAGCGTTGACACCACGGCGACGTTCGCCACGACCGGCACCACCGGGACCACGGACACCACCGGCACCACGGGCACGACGGGAAGCACCGTCACCGGCGCGCCGGCTCGTGACCAGATCAACCTGGTCATCCTCAATGGTACGACGACCAGCGGGCTCGCCGGCACCACGCAAACCCAGGCCGAGTCGATCGGGTACACGAACGTGGGCAAGGGCGATGCGCCCGAGACCCAGCCGACCACCGTCGCGTACTACCGCACAGGCGAGGACGCGGCGGCGCAGCAGGTGGCCGCCGACCTCGGCGCCCAGACAGAAGAGGCCCTCGTGGCCGGCAGCGCCATCGAGAGCGCGGCCGTCACGGTCCAGCCCGACGTCGACGTGGTGCTCGTTCTCGGGGGATGACCTCGCCTGAGGCACCCGGCCTGAGGGTCGGCCTCCGGCTCCCCCAATACGCATCGTCGTGGCCCGATCTCCGCGAAGCGGCGATTCGCGCGGAGTCCCTGGGTTTTGCGTCCGCCTGGCTCAATGACCACCTCTGGACGCCGGGGCGCCTGACGCGCGACGACGCGTTCGACGTGTTCACAGGACTCGCTGCCGTGGCAGCGGTCACCGACCGCATCGACCTCGGCACGGCCGTCATGTCGGCCTCGTACCGACCGCCTGCACTGGCCGCGAAGATGGCCTCGGTCATCGACGTCATCTCCGGCGGCCGACTGGTGCTGGGCATCGGCACCGGGTCGGATGCCGGCGAGCATGCGGCGTACGGCTACCCGTTCCCGGAGCCGCGGGAGCGCACGGCCGGACTTCTGCAGGCGCTTGAGGTGATCGAGGCCATGTGGACGAACCCGGATGGCGCCACCCTCGACGGCCTGCTTGACGACGCCCCCTGCAACCCGCCGGTGATGTCGCGACCCCGCCCGCCCATCCTCATCGCGGCCCACAAAACGCGCCTGCTCCGTATGGCAGGCGCTCGGGCCGATGGCCTCTTCGCGGCGTTCCTCTCCCCCGGTGATCTGAGCGCCCGGGTGGCGATCGCCCGGGCCGCCCGTACGGACGCCGGGATCACGGATCCGCTGCGCGTGGCGGTGTACATCTACGCCCTGCCGGTGCGCGACGAGCAGGAGGCTCTCGAGTGGATCGCGCCCGAAGCGGAGGCGCTGGGCAACAGCCCCCGCTCGTACCTCAAGTGGCTCCCATCCCGCGGCCTCGCGGCATCACCCGAGGAGATCGCCGCCACGCTCGCGACGTTCGCGGCCGCCGGGGCAACGGACGCAGTACTGGTGCTCCCGAACCGCGTGCCGATTGAGGCGATTGATGCGCTGGCCGAGGTGATGGACGTCCCCACCCCGGTGACAGTCACGGGCTCCGGGCCCGGGCCGTCAGACGGTGCCGTGATGTCCCGTTCCAATGGGAATTCGCGCGGCGGCGGCCCACCCCCGGTGACGGTCACCGGGAATCTGGTGGACCTGCTCGTGGAGCGTCACCGGCGCGCCGGGCGGGGCGGCGAGCGCGCGGTATCCGACGAGCACGGCACATGGACATACGACGACCTGGGCGTCGCGTTCCGCCGCGCTGCGGGTGCGCTGCGCGCGACCGGCCTGCGGCGCGGACAGCACGTGGCCGTGGTGACCCGCGACGGGCGGCCCTGGGTGCAGGCGGTGCTCGGCATCGCCGCGGCCGGCGGAGTGGCCATCCCGCTCGACCCACAGATGGACCCGGGCCTTCTGGCCGAGGTACTCGATGACGCCGCGGTC
>JBIIQA010000187.1:0-2865 GCA_044342355.1 Miltoncostaeaceae bacterium
AAGTTCGCCGCGATGATGACCTGCTCGATCTGCGCGCGGATGTCCGCCTCGCCCTGCCCGCTGATCGTGAACCCCTGTCCGGCCGCGAAGGTGGTGACCCTGTCCGCGAGAGCGCCGGTCAGCGCGGAGGCACCATCAGGGCTCTGAAGAGTCTCCACGGTCACGTCCGCGAATCCACTCGCCGACGTCACGCGGGCGGTCGAGGTCCACACGAGCACCGCCGCGAACCACGCGATGACCGCGAGCAGGCCCGCGATGACGCCGATCGCGCGTCGGGCTGCAGAGGGCCTCCGGTTCACGCGATCAGCCGAGTCCGGGTACGGGAAGTCGTCATCACCACCCCGAACCAGACCAGCCGGATGGAGGCGTGTCAAGCGCCGGGCCGACGCACCGTCCCGACGCACCGGCGTGCACCCGTTCGTCCGGCACGTGGCATCCGGGTGGGGAACACTGCGCACATGAACTCCTTCGCCTCCTCCATCAGCACGGCCGGGAACCCCGGCGAGGCCGCGCGCGAGGCCTGCGCCGCAGTGCGCGACGCGCTGGGCGACATCCCCGTCGACCTCGTCGTCGCGTTCGCGACGCCGGATCTCATGGCGAACGCTGCCGGCATCGCCGCCATCATCGGGGACGTGCTGGATCCGGCGCACCTGATCGGATGCACAGCCGAGGCGGTCATCGGCACCGGACGCGAGGTGGAGGACGGGCCGGCGCTGTCGATCTGGGCGGCGAGCCTCCCGGGCACCGCCATCGAGTCGTTCGCCCTCGATCCGGCGACGGCACCCGACGGCGCGGCGATCGTGCTGGGCTGGCCGCCCCATGTCGACCCGGGAGCGCCCGACGCCCTCGCGACCGACGACACCGTCATCGTGCTGGCCGACCCATTCACCTTCCCCGCCGATGCGCTCCACGACATCGACGGGCTGGCGGCACGGCGCGAGGCCGTCGGGGGGATGGCATCAGGCGGCCGTGCCCCCGGTGACCATCGCCTGCTGCTCGGCGACCAGGTGTTGTCGGAGGGTGCGGTGGGCGTCGTGGTGCCCGGCGTGCGCGCCGTGGTGTCGCAGGGTTGCCGACCGATCGGCCCGGAGATGACGATCACCGAAGGTGGCGACGGGGTGATCACCGCCCTCGCGGGGCGGCCCGCGCTCGAGCGCGTGCGCGAGGTCGTGGCGGCGATGGACGAGGGTGACCGGGCGCTGGTGGAGCAGGGTGTGCTCGCCGGCCTCGTGATCGACGGCAACAAGCCGCAGCTGGAGCAGGGCGACTTCCTGGTTCGCGGCATCATCGGTGGAGACCCCGATACGGGTGCGATCGCGGTGGGCGAGCGCGTGCGCGTCGGCCAGGTCATGCGACTTCAGGTGCGCGACCATGTCTCGGCAGATACCGACCTCCGCGATGCACTCGCCTCGGTGCCATCGCAGCAGGCGGGCGGGGTGCTCGTATTCAGCTGCAACGGACGCGGCACGCGCATGTTCCCCGGACCGCACCATGATGCGGCGGTCATCTCCGATGTACTCGGTGCCATTCCGGTGGGGGGCCTGTTCTGCAACGGTGAGATCGGACCCGTGGGCGGACGCGCCCACCTCCACGGCTTCACCGCCACGATGGCGATCTTCCCGCGAGAGTGACATCGGATCAATTGCACGTTGACACTATTTAATTGACATATGTAATTCACATATGTCATAAGAGGTCGGTCAACGAGCGGGAGTTACGTAATGAGTGATCAGCCCTGGGCGTCACCGGCGGTGCCGGCGCCCGAGCCGGACAAGGCGCCGGTCGCCCCGGCGGCGACGGCAGATAATGCGCCGCGGGGGGGCATCGCCGATGCCATCTTCGCCGAAGTCGAGCAGATGACCGCAGGCGGGGCGATGACGAAGAGCGACGCCTTCACGGCGATCTCCGAGCGCACCGGACGGCGCTCCGGGACCGTGGCGGCCAACTATTACCGCATCGCCCGCAAGAGGGGCGTGGCGCTCGAGCCCCGGGTCCGGCGCGGCGCGGATCGACCGGCGGGCGGGACCCGCCCTGCCAGCAGCGATGATGCCGAGGCGGTTATCCGCCGCCTCGAAGAGGCGGTATCCGGGCTCGCATCACTGGTGCGCGACCAGCAGGGTGAGATCACCCGGCTGCGCGAGCAGTCAGAGCAGTTCGAGAAGCTCCGCGAATGGATGGCCACCAACACGTAGAGCCCGGGCGCGGCCCGGTGCGCCGTTCCTCAGGCGGGGCGCACCGGGCGCTTCAGCCCCGATCCGGCGCGCAGCACCCCCGGCACCTCATCCAGGGTGACCTCTGCTCCGAGCAGGTCGCCGAAGGGCATGTCGGCGGCGGCGAGGTGTCCAAGGGCCAGGCGCACCGCCTCCGGCGTGTGGTGGTAGGAGCCACGGATGGCCAGCTCGCCGTAGTGCAGCGGGAACGTCGGGAGCGTGACGGTGCTCCCCGGCGCGCACCCGCCATAGAGCAGAACCTCCCCCCCGGGACGGGCGATGGCCACGGCCGCCTCCCAGGCATCGGGGCGGCCGACCGCCTCGATCACGGCCGCCGGGCCCCGGCCGTCACCATGGCGCTCGCGAATGGCAGCGATGGCAGCCGGGCTGCGCGGTGCGTCGATGACCTGCGCCGCACCGAACCGCATCCCCCGCTCACGGCGCTCCGGGTGCGGATCGCACAGGGTCACCACGCATCCCCGTGACGCCAGCAGGCCCGCGATCAACGTGCCCTGGATACCCCCGCCGAGCACCACCACCTCGTCGCCGGGTCCGGCCTCCACACGCTCCACCCCCCGCACAGCACAGGCAAGCGGCTCCACCATTGCGGCACGCTCCGGGGCGAGGCCCTCGGGCAGCGGCAGCATGTTGCGCG
>JBIIQA010000188.1:0-2859 GCA_044342355.1 Miltoncostaeaceae bacterium
CGGCGGGCATTCGACGAGGAGCTCATCGTGGATCTGCAGCACGAGCCGAGCGCCGGTTGCGGATTCGGCGATCGCACGATGGGCACGGATCATCGCGATCTTGATGATGTCGGCGGCCGAGCCCTGGATGACTGTGTTCACTGCCAGCCTCTCGCCGAGCTGACGTTGCTGCTGGGTACGGCCGGAGAGTTCGGGAATCGCGCGCCGGCGGCCCAGCAAGGTGGTGACAAAGCCCTCTTCCGTGGCCTCGGCGATCGTGGAGGCCACGAAAGCGCCCACCCGGGGATAGCGGGCCAGGTAGGTGGCGATGTAGTTGCGGGCATCCGCCCGCGGGATGCCCAACTGCTCCGACAATCCGAAGTCGGATATCCCGTAGATGATCCCGAAGTTGACGGCCTTCGCGCGGTCGCGCACCTCACGGGGCATCCCCTCGAGGGGTACGCCGAATACCTCGGCCGCTGTTGCCGCATGCACGTCGTGTCCGGCCGCGAAGGCATCACGCAGGGCGGGCTCCCCGGAGCAGTGGGCAAGGATGCGCAACTCCACCTGCGAGTAGTCGCAGCTCATCAGCACCATGCCCTCGCTTGCCACGAACGCGTCGCGGATCTCGCGTCCGGCCTCGGTGCGCACCGGGATGTTCTGCAGGTTCGGATTGCTGGACGACAGGCGACCTGTCTCCGCCACGGTCTGGTGGAACGTCGTGTGGAGGCGTCCGTCCGCGGGGTCGACCAGTTCGGGAAGCGCGCTCAGGTAGGTGCCATCCAGCTTCACGAGCTCGCGGTAGCGGCCGACGAGCGGCACGATCTCGTGTGTGCCCTCGAGCGAGCGGAGAACCTTCCGGTCGGTCGAGTAGCCCGTCTTTCCCTTGCGACCCGAGGGGAGTCCCAGCCGCTCGAAGAGCACCTCTGCCAGCTGCTTGGGGGAATCGATGGTGAATGGCCCCCCGGCGAGGTCGTGGATGCGCCCCGTGAGGGATGCGATCTCCGCAGCGACGCGCACGCGAATCTCCGCGAGTCGCTCAACATCGATCGCCACCCCGATGTTCTCCATCGACACAAGAACCCCGATCAGGGGCATCTCGATGTCGTGGAAGAGGACATCGAGACCCTCCTGGGCGATCCGTGCCTCCTGAATGGGCTGGAGCGCACGCACCATTGCCGCCGCGCGCGCGGCGTCGCAGGCGTCCTCATCCGCGCCTTCGGCCCGCACCGCAACCCCGGCCTCCGCGGCGATCTCGTCCAGCAGGTACCCCCGGCGGCGCGGCTCGAGCAGGTAGGCGGCGATCAGGGTGTCGTGGGTGGGGAGCGGGCCGTCGAGCCGCCCTCGTCGGAGGATCGCCTTGGCGTCGTGGGCGGCCCAGGGCGCAGCGGAGACCACAGATCCGATTCCGGAGTCGGCCCCCGGCATGAGTGAGATCGCGCGCGCATGGCCCGCGCCCGTCACCACGGCGAGATGCGTGGCGCTCACGGCGAGCGCCGCACCTGACCCACCCGCAAGCGACATGGCGAGCGCTTCGGGTGCGTCGTCCTCCACCTGAATCACGACCGCGTCGCGGTCGCCCGCGGGCGCGTCGTCACCCCCATCCGCGTCCCCGGCGAGGTCGGCTACCCGACGTGCCAGCGTGCGGAATTCGTATTCCTCGAATGCGCTGCGGAGAGCGGCGAGCCGTTCGGAATCCCGGGTGATGAAGGGCACCGCGACCGGGTCGAGGTCGACGGGAACATGGACGTCGATCACTGAGAGGTCCCGGCACATGATCGCCATCTCGGCGAACTCGGTGAGATTCTGCCGCCGCTTGGGGGTCTGCTCGTCGGCATGAGCGAGGATCGCCTCGAGCGACCCGTACTTCTCCATGAGCTGCGCCGCCGTCTTCTCACCGATTCCCGGGACCCCCGGCAGGTTGTCGCTCGAGTCACCGATCATCCCGCGGAGATCAGGCATCTTCCCGGGTGGGACGCCGTAGCGCTCCTCCACCTTGGCCGGGTCGTAGCGTGTGGTGTCAGTAACGCCCCGGCCGGTCGCGAGGACGCTCACCTTGGCGCTGACCAGTTGGAGGGCGTCACGATCCCCCGTGAGAATCGTGACCCTCTGCCCCGCCTCCGCTGCCAGTCGCGCGAGGGTGCCGATGACGTCGTCGGCCTCGAACCCCTCCTTCTCGATGTTCACCGCACCAAACGCCTCCATGAGGGGCCGGAAGTGCGGCGACTGCGTGCGGAAGGCGTCGGGTGTCTCGCGGCGTCCTGCCTTGTACTCCGGGTAGACCTCATCCCGGAACGTCTTGCCGGGCGGATCCCAGGCGACGATGACCCGCGAGGGCTTCTCCTCCTCGATCACCTTGATCGTCATGGCGGCCAGGCCGTAGAGGGCGTTGGTGGGCATCCCGTCTGCGCGTGAGATGCTCTCGGGAAGAGCGAAAAACGCGCGGAACGCGAGGCTGTAGCCGTCGATGAGCAGGATCTCTCCCGCCGCATTCAGGGCGTCGGGCGCCTCGGCACTCTGTGGCTCGGTGGACACGCGGGCGAGTCTATCCGGGAGGTGCCGGCGTACCCCGCGGTGAATCCCGCACCGGCGGGTATTCTTCCGCCCCTTGCCACCCTTGGAGGACCACGTGGGAGCCACCCCCAGCGCGCAGTTCAGTGTCACCCTGCGACTCGAGGTCGAGTCGGGCCGCCCCGGCCTTGCCGCCGGCATCGCGAGCACCATCGCGGAGCAGGGCGCCTCGATTACCTCAATGGAGGTCATCGAGGCCGATCACCGGCGCGTGGTACGCGAGTTCGTCGTCGACGCCACCAGCGTCGAGAATGAGGACGAGGTCATCGCGGCCGTCGGAGCGCTGGACGGGGTCACCGTGCTCTCCGC
>JBIIQA010000189.1:0-2818 GCA_044342355.1 Miltoncostaeaceae bacterium
CTCGAGGATGAACCTCAGGTGCCCGACCACCGGGAACACGCGAAGGATCGAGTGGCGCCGCTGGAGGACGTCGTACAGCGCCAGCAGCAGCAGCGCGGCACCAATGCCGATGAGCACCCACCATCCCGCCGCCACATCGCACCCCGCTGGTCGCCGTTGCAGCACCGATGGTGCCGCAAAGCACTGCGGGAGCGCCCTCGGACCCCGCGATAGTCTGCACCGGTGATCACCTACACGACGCACCCCGCAGTGAGCGGCCGCTCACTGCTCAGCCTCATGAATCACCCGGCGGATGCCGTCCGCGACATCCTTGATCTCGCCGATGCGCTCAAGGCAAGCACCGAGTGGCCCCCGGCGCTCGCGGGGAAGAGCGTGGCACTCATCTTCGAGCAGCCTTCCACCCGCACCCGCGTGTCATTCGAGGTGGGAATCGCCCGGCTCGGGGGACACCCGGTCGTACTCGCCGGTCGCGACATGCAGCTGGGACGGGGCGAGACGATCGAGGACACCGCCCGCGTGCTCTCCCGCTTCGTCGACGCCATCGTCATCCGCACGGTCGACCACGCGAAGGTGGTGGCGCTCGCCGAGCACGCCGACGTGCCCGTGATCAATGCCCTGACCCATGACCACCACCCCTGCCAGGGTCTTGCCGACGTCATGACCGTGCGGGAGCGCTTCGGCCACCTCGCCGGCGTGCGCGCCGCATACGTGGGCGACGGCAACAACTGCTGCCACTCGCTGATGGTGGCGGGTGCCCTTACCGGCATGGAGGTCGTGGCCGGGTGCCCGGATGGCTACCTGCCGGATCCTGATGTCGTGGCACGCGCCGACGCCATCGCCCGTGACCACGGCGGGTTCGTGCGCGTGGTCACCGATCCGAGAGAGGCCGTGCGGGATGCCCGTGCGGTCTATACCGACGTATGGGTGTCGATGGGCGATGAGGACGAGGAGGCCGAGCGGCTCCGCATCTTCTCGCCCTACCGGGTTGACGACGCGCTGATGGATGCCGCCGCACCCGACGCAGTCGCACTGCACCCCCTGCCGGCCCACGATGGCCTGGAGATCACCCGGTCCGTCTACCACGGGCCCCGGTCCGCGGTGTGGGACGAGGCCGAGAACCGCCTCCACGTGCAGGCGGCGCTCCTCATGAACATCCTGGCCTAGAACGGGGCCGGGATGCGTCGGCTGCTCTCCGACGACCTGCCGCGCACACGACTGCCGGTACTCACGTACGGGCTCATGGCCGTATGGGTGGTGGCATGGGTCGTCCAGTCACTCCGCCCCGACGACGGCAACCTCTCCGATTCGGGGCAGGCCGTCGCATGCCGCTGGGGGATGGTGCCGGTGCACGTGGTCGAGGGCGCGGCGGGGGGAGCCGGGGACCCCTGCGCCGCGCTCTCGGCCGAGCATTCCCCGTGGCTGCAGGTACTCACCGCCCAGTTCCTCCACGCGTCCTGGTGGCACCTGCTCGGCAACCTCCTCTTCTTGTGGATCTTCGCCCCCGCCGTGGAGGAGCGGCTGGGCCGGGTGCGCTTCCTGCCATTCGTCCTCGCCTGCGGGTACGTGGCATTCCTCGCCGAGGCACTCGTCGCCTCCCCCTCGGCGTCACCCGTCCTCGGCGGGTCCGGCGTGGTGGCCGCGGTGCTCGGCGCATACATCGTGCTGTTCCCCGCGGCGCGCCTGCGCATCATCGGCGGTGAGGGTCGGGGCGGTATTCCCGCATGGATCCCGATCGTCGCGTGGATCGCGTACGAGACCGTCGCCGCGCTGAGCGGGGGCACGGCGGGCACCGCGCACTGGGTGCATGTGACCGGGTTCGCCCTGGGTGCCCTGTTCGCCCGGGCCGCCGCCGCCGGGCAGGGTGGTCCGGCACGGCCTGAGCCCATGTGGACACGGGTCACGATCGCCCGGAACCAGCCCGAGGCGGAGATGATCCAGGGGATTCTCGGCGGCGCCGGCATCCCCTCGTTTGTGCGCCGCATGGCCGGGTTCGACGTACCCGACTTCCTCGCCGGTGGCCCGCGCGACATCATGGTTCCCGCCGATCGTGCGCTCGAGGCGCATGCGCTCCTCGATCCGCTCGACGCGGACGGGGAGACCATGGCGGTGGACTAGCGGCCGAGCACGACGGGGGGCGTGCGGCGTGCGGGGCCCCGGAGCAGCCACACCGAGAGCCCGATGAGCGCGCTGCCGATGACCGCGCTCACCACGAGCGCGATCCACCAATTGGCGAGCACTGCAGCGGTCGCGGTGGCGGTCACCTCGCTCGCCTCGCCCGCGTCCACGAATGACGCCACGACCGGCGGCACCGACAACCGCATGGCAAGCGGCACGAGGGCGATGGCGACGAACGCGATGCCGATCCGTCGCGCCGTCCGCGCCCTCGCGGCAGATGCCCAGAACACCACGGCCCCAAACACGATGGTGCCGAGCACAAGCCACAGCGGAAGAAGGGCGATGGAGTCCGTCGCGCGCGCGACGTCCGACGCCAGTGGGGGTACATCGTTCTTGTCCACCGTGATGATCAGGTCGCGATCGGGCGGGATGAAGCGCACGAGGTCGGGGTTGACGACCCGCAGGCGTGCTTCGGCCTCGGCGCGGAGCGCCGCGAAATCGAATGTGATGGGTCCGTCGGGGGCGGCCTGATACGCCTCGCGCGCCCGCTCGATGGCCGGGCCCACCAGATCAGGGAAGTTCGCCGCGATGATGACCTGCTCGATCTGCGCGCGGATGTCCGCCTCGCCCTGCCCGCTGATCGTGAACCCCTGTCCGGCCGCGAAGGTGGTGACCCTGTCCGCGAGAGCGCCGGTCAGCGCGG
>JBIIQA010000190.1:0-2806 GCA_044342355.1 Miltoncostaeaceae bacterium
TCGGTGACGAGCACGGCGGCCTCCCCCATCACCATCTTCAGCGCGGCCGCCGGGGTCGGAACGACGGCAGGGCGCCCCAGTGCCCGGCCGAAGGCCTTCGCCACGTCGGCCTGGCGCATCGGCTCGGGGGCGACATTGTTGAACGAGCCCTCCCATCGCTCATCCTCGAGCGCCGTGATGAGCATGCCCACGACGTCATCGATGTCGACCCATGGCACCCACTGGCGCCCGCCGGCGATGGGGCCCGCCATCCCGGTCCTCGTCAGCTTCGCGAGGCGCGGGACGACCCCGCCATCCTCCGCGAACACCATTCCGGTGCGGCTGATCGACACGCGCACGCCATCGCCAGATGCACGCAGCGCCGCGGCCTCCCACGCCATGGCCGTCTCGGCGAGGAATCCGTGCCCCGGGGCCGATGTCTCGTCCAGAATCTCGTCGCCGCGGTCGCCGTAGTACCCGGTCGCACTGCCACTCACCAGTACGCGCGGGCCCGCTCCGCCCACCATGGCGTCAACGATACGGGCCGTGGTGCCCACGCGGCTTTCACGGATGATCCTCTGACGATCACGGGTCCAACGGCCGTCGGCCACCGACGCCCCTGCCAGGTTCACGACACAATCCACCTCACGTGCGGCGGCCGGGAAGTCGTCATGCACCGGATTCCACGCCACCGTGCGAACGCCATGCACCTCGCCCACCGACCGCGAGAGGAGCACCACCGCGTGCCCACCGTCGAGCAGGGCCCGAGTGAGATGGCGCCCGATCAGGCCCGTGGCTCCTGTGACAGCAACTCTCATTGACTGCCCATGATTGTAACGTGACCCCCGAAACCCATACGAAGGGATGTTTTCATGGCGGAGGATCTTCAAGTCAGCGGCGTAGCGGTCCGGCGCAGGGGCCCGGTGGTCACCTGGCTGCTGTTGGTCATCACGCTCGGTATTTATGGACTGTTCCACTGGTACTTCATCAACCGTGAGATGCGCGACGTGTCCGCGGCCCTTGGAACGCCCTTCGGCAACACGCCGGGCCTCTCCGTGCTGGCCCTGTTTCCCGGGGGCCTTCTGATCGTGCCCGCAATCTGGACCTGGGTGACGACAGCCCGCCGCGCGCGCGACCTCCGCGTGAAGGCTCTTGGCGGACGCCCTGGAGAGGTCACCTCGGTGCCCCTGGCAGTTCTCCTCAGCTTCCTCTACGGCCTGAATCACCCTTACCTGCAGGCGTCGCTCAACAGCACCTACGACCTGATCCAGGCACCAGGGGCTTAGCTGTCCTGCCGCTGGGGCGGCTCGCCGTGCCCGTACTCACGGGCGACGTGCGGGTGCTCGGCCAGCACCGCGTCGATCGCGGCTTCCTCGTCTGCCGAGAGCGGGGTGGCCGCGAGCGCCGCGGCACCGCGGGCCTGCCCCGCGTCATGCGCGCCCACGATTGCGGAGGTGACCTCCGGCCGGCGCAGCACCCATGCCACCGCGAGCTCGGCCACGCCGCCCGGGCGCCCGGATTGCGCGGCGATGCCGGCGAGGCGCTGCACCACCGCGATGCGCTCGGCGAAGTGCTCGTCGGCGAAGAGCTCGCTGGCAGCCCGCCAGTCGTTCGCGGGGAAGGTGGTCGATGCATCCATCGTCCCCGCGAGAAGGCCATGTGCGAGTGGTCCGTACGCGAGAGCGCCGACACCATGATCGCGGCACCACGGGAGCTCCTCCTGCTCCACCTGCCGGCGCAGGAGGTGGTACCCGGCCTGGAATGAGACGAATGGCCCTGCGGCTGCCGCCTCCTCGAGGTCGGCCAGGTGATAATTCGATACGCCGATCCAGCGGATCTTTCCCTCGTCACGCATCGTCAGGAGCTCGGCGAAGGTGTCGTCCGCCGGCACGCCGGACACCGGCCAGTGCACCTGGTAGAGGTCGACGTGGTCCATCTGCAGCGCCGCGAGGCTGCGCTCGAGGGCCATGCGCAGATAGGCACCCGAGGCCTCGCGCCAGATGCGCAGGCCGTCTCCGGTGACCTCCCAGGCCACGCCGCCCTTCGTGGCCACGATCACCTCGTCGCGGCGCTCCCGAACCACCGCTCCCACCACCCGCTCCGCGCGGCCCTGGCCGTAGATATCGGCGGTGTCGATCCAGTTGATGCCCGCGTCAAGCGCGGCGTGGCAGGCCTCCGTGCTGTCGCGATCGTGTGCCCCGCCCCAGCGCCCGCCGAACTGCCACGTCCCGAGGCCCACCACCGTGAGGTCGAGGTCAGATGCGCCGAGCCTGCGGGTTTCCATGTCTACCCCTTCGTGATGGGCGTGAGCGCCAGCATCAGCCCTCCATCATCATCGTATGCAGGGAAGATATCGGCCACGGCATCGCGGTCCTCGTCCGTGCGCTGGGGGCGGAAGGTGCAGGGTGCCTGCAGCACACGCACGCCCCACTCGAGCGACCGCGCGATGGGATCGTCGGACGCCCCCGGGAAGGTCAGCCCCAGGGCACCCGACACCTCCTGGCCGATCATGTCGCCCTCGGCCCATCCGGTGATCGCCGCCGTATTGGAGCCGGCCACCAGCACGCGGCGCTCACGATCGCAGGTGACGATCGCCGTGAGCGGCCCCGCGTAGTAGTCGTCCATCATCTCGAAAACGAAACCGAAGCCGCACTTGGGGCACCCGCGGGGCTGGTGCCCCTCAGCGCGCTCGGATCCGGCCACGCGGTGCGTGCAGTGGGGGCAGAGAAAGACGGCCACAGCGGCAGGCTACCCCCCTGCGGGAACCTCAGTCGCGCCCGCGCGTCACCGCGAACTCCTCCGTGCGGCTCCAGTCGATGAACTCCTC
>JBIIQA010000191.1:0-2805 GCA_044342355.1 Miltoncostaeaceae bacterium
ACCGACGTTCAGGAATCAGCGCGGGGAGCAGGCATGCGGGCGGAACGAGCGATCATGGCGACGGTTGGCTCGGTGGCGTTCGCCCTGATGCCGGCCATCGCGACCGCCGCGGAGGAGGGCATCTCATTCTCCGCGGCAGGCGTTGAGCGTCACGCGCTCATCAGTCCGCCGGCCTCGCCGGCACGGCAGAAGCCACCTGTCGTCCTCATCCTTCCGCGCGAGGGAACCACCGCACAGGATTCCCTCGAGCGCTTCGCGTATTCCATCCACCGCGCCGGGGCCGTGGCCGTGGCGCTTGACGCCCTGCCCTGCGTCGCCCTGGCGGGCCAGCCCTGCTGGGCGCCGATGCAGGCAGGCCGCCAGCCTGCCGACTTCACCGCCGTCACGGAACTGCTCAACCGGCTCGACACGCGCACCGACATGGACAGCACCCGGCTTGTTGCGCTGGGTGAGTCGAGCGGAGCCGCCTTCGCGGTGACGATGACCCGGTCGCTCCCCAGCCGCATCGACGGCGCCCTGGCGATATCGGCGTTCGATCCCACGCGCAGCGTCGTTCTTGACCCCGCGACCCAGCAGGTCGTGTTTCCGCTGACCCTCGGGGGCAACAGCACCATCCGCGCGCAGCGCAACCGTCAGCACATCACCCTCATGCGCGGGTCGGCCGACACCACCATCCCGCCGGCGCTCACCATGCAGCTGCGCAACCGCCTCGCGAAGGCGGGGTGGAACAGCTCGTTGGTCACCATGGTCACGGTCGGTGGCGCCACCCACGCGTCTCCTGCGCTCGCGGTGCCCCGGCGCATCACGCCGCGCCTGCGCGAGCTCATCCGCCACACGCTCGATCTCGATGTGCCGGCCGGCCAGGTTCGTCGTCTCGCGGCGCTTGGCTACCTGCCCGCGAAGGCCACGCCGGCAAACACGTCGCAGTACGCCCTGTCGCAGGCGATCATGGCGTTCCAGGGGTGGAATGGACTGACGCGCGACGGGGTCGTCGGGGCGGCTACCGCGAAGCGGCTTGCCGTGGCCGGGCGCCCGGTTGCGCGCCGCAAGGGGGGCGGCCGGTGGCTCGAGGGCGACATCGGCAAGCAGGTCGTGCTGCTGGTGCAGGGCGGGAAGGTGGTGCGTGCCATCCACTTCTCCAGCGGCCGGGCGGGGAACACACCCCGCGGCACCTTCACGATCTTCCGCAAGGAGCGCATGAGCTGGTCGATCCCGTTCCGGTCATGGATGCCATATGCCTCGTACTTCAGCGGGGGATTCGCCTTCCATGAGTACCCCGATGTGCCGGGCTACCCGGCGTCGGCAGGGTGCGTCCGCATCGCGGCGCCGTTCGCGCCATACCTCTACGACTTCGCGGGGTACGGGACTCCCGTTCACATCTCGTAGCCGCGGCCCTGCGCCGGGACCACCGGTCCCGGCTACAGTGGCCCGATCGAGAAGCCGACATTCAGCGACCTCGGCCTTGCCGACGAGCTCCTCACCGCGCTCGTCGAGCTTGGCTACGAGGAGCCCACACCCATCCAGGCCGAGGCCATCCCCCCGCTGCTCGCGGGCCGGGACCTCCTTGGCAACGCCGCAACCGGCACGGGCAAGACCGCCGCCTTTGCGCTGCCCATCATCCACCGCCTCGGCGGGGGCAGGTCGGGCCCGCCACGTGCGCTGGTCCTCGTGCCCACGCGCGAGCTCGCCATGCAGGTATCCGAGGCATTCCACCGGTATGGACGGGGAAGCGGCACCACTGTGCTGCCCATCTACGGCGGGCAGCCCATCTTCCGTCAGGTGAAGGCGCTCGAGCGCGGCGTGGACGTGGTGGTGGCCACTCCCGGACGGGTGCGGGACCACCTCACGCGCGGCACGCTCGACCTCGGCGGCATCGAGGTGATCGTCCTCGACGAGGCCGACGAGATGCTGGACATGGGCTTTGCCGATGACCTCGCCGCCATCCTCGGCGAGGCCCCTGAGTCACGCCAGACGCTCCTGTTTTCGGCCACCATGCCGCCGCGCATCAACGCCATCGCGCGGCGCCACCTGTCAGACCCGGTGCACGTCGAGATCGCGGCCGAGCCCGTGGCCGCGGGCGAGGCCCCCCGCGTCAGGCAGGGCGCCTACGTGGTGGGCCGTGCCCACAAGCCGGCCGCGCTGGTGCGCGTGCTCGATGCCGAGGCGCCGACGGCCGCCCTGGTGTTTTGCCGCACGCGGGTTGAGGTGGAATCCCTTGTGCAGACCCTCAACGGTCGTGGCTACAGGGCCGACGCCCTCCACGGCGGGCTCACTCAGGAGCAGCGCGACCGCGTGATGGGACGCCTCCGCAGTGGTGCGGTCGAATTGCTCGTCGCCACCGACGTCGCGGCCCGCGGCCTCGACGTCGATGTCCTGACCCACGTCATCAACTACGACGTGCCGTCGGCGCCGGCCGCGTACGTGCACCGCATCGGCCGGGTGGGGCGTGCCGGGCGCGAGGGCGTGGCCATCACGCTCGCCGAGCCCCGCGAGCACCGCATGCTCAAGAACATCGAGCGGGTCACCGGCCAGCGGGTGCCGGTCGAGGCCCTGCCGACGGTCGCCGACCTGCGCGCACGACGGCTCGAGATCACGAGCGCAACGCTCCGCGAGGAGATCCTGAAGGACGAGATGGACTCCTTCCGCGTGGTCGTCGAGGCCCTGGCCGAGGAGTTCGACGTCATGGATATCGCAGCGGCTGCCGCAAAGGTGGCGCACGAATCCTCCGGCGGCCCGCTCGACGAGGAGGAGATCCCCGACGCGCCCATCCGCCAGGACCGGTCGGGCCCGCGTGATGGTGCAGGC
>JBIIQA010000037.1:0-10918 GCA_044342355.1 Miltoncostaeaceae bacterium
GCCCGTATCGACCGGCCGGTCGAAGGCGAAGAGGCGCTTGGCGACATCCCCCATCGAGGTGATGACGACCACGGTCACGAGCTGCGGCTGCAGAAGCAGCACCTCCACGTGGCGCACCGTGGCGGAGGCGACCGGGGGCCCGGTGACCACACCCAGCAGGTCGGTGACCTCGGAGATGGCATCGGCGAGGCGCCGCAGGGTCTGGTCCACCTCCACGCGCACGAGGTCCTGCCCGATCGTCGCCGTGAGGTCGGTGCCCGTGGACGGAAGCGGCGCGCGCGGCAGGATCTCATCGACGTAGTAGCGGTAGCCCATCTCGGTGGGCACGCGACCCGCGGATGTGTGCGGGTGGTTGAGGAACCCCATCTCCTCGAGCCGATGGAGTTCGTTACGGATCGTCGATGAGGCCCAGTCGAGCCCGCTGGACCCGGCGATGTGCTTACTGCCCACCGGCTGGCCACTGACGATGTGGCGCTCGACGACAGTCCCGAGGATGTCCTCCTGCCGCGGCGTGAGCGGCGTGGAAGCACGATCGGTGGTGGTCATGCGAAGTCCATGATCTTCTGCACAACTGCATTCTGGAGCAGACGGCCACGGCGCGTGAGCCGGACGGTCCCCTCGCCCCGCTCCAGGAGCCCCGCCTGAGCAAGGTCATCGAGCGCCTGCGGGTGGTCCGGGTGACCGGCCCATGCGATGTCGAGGGGCTCATCGAGACGCGTCCCGAGCATCCAGCGCTCGCGGCGACGCGTATCGGCATCCACCTGTTCACTCGTGCGGGGGGGATCGTCACCGCGCCCCAGTGAACCGATGTACCGGTCCAGGCCGGGCGCATTGCGCCGACGCTCGCCCCCCGTCGTGCTGACCGCCCCGACCCCGATGCCCAGATAGTCACGCGCGCGCCAGTAGGCGAGGCTGTGGCGGCACTCCGCCCCCGGGCGGCAGAAGTTGGCGAGCTCGTACCACCGGTACCCCGCGGCCTCGAGCCCATCAACGGCCTGCAGGTAGAGATCGGCTGCCAGGTCCTCATCCGGGGGTGCGGACGCCCCCCGCGCAATGGCACTTCCCTCCTTGAATTCCAGCTCGTACCACGACACATGGTCCGGACCCGCTGCCGTCACCCACTCAAGGTCTGCGGCGAGGTCGTCGGGTGATTGCCCCGGCACGGCGAGCATCAGGTCGATCGAGAGGCGCGGGATGCCGGCCCGGCGGGCCAGCAGCACCGCACGCTCCACGTCATCAGGCGTGGCCCGGCGGTCAAGAACGGCCAGCAGGTGCGGGCGGGTCGACTGGGCACCGAGCGACAGGCGGGTCACGCCGGACCCGGCCAGGGTCTCCACCAGATGCAGGTCGATCGTCTCCGGGTTGGCCTCCACGGTCACCTCCGCATCCGGTGCGAGCAGCGGCCGGATCCGTGCGAGCAGCACCGCAAGGCGGTCGGCACCCATGAGCGTCGGGGTGCCTCCTCCGAGGTAGACGGTGTCAAGCGGGCCGATCAGTGGCCGCTCCCGCTCCAGCTCGCGCAGCACCGCATCGAGATAGGCGTCACGGGCATCCTCGCGCCCCACCTCCACGACGAACGCGCAGTACCCGCACCGCGCTGAGCAGAAGGGCAGGTGCACATACATGTGCGCGACCCCGGGGGGATCGCCCGTGGTCACTTCGCCGACTGCCCGTCCAGCTGCAGGACGGCGAGGAAGGCCTCCTGCGGCACCTCGACGTTGCCGACGTGCTTCATGCGCTTCTTCCCCTCCTTCTGCTTTTCGAGGAGCTTGCGCTTGCGGCTGATGTCGCCGCCGTAGCACTTGGCCAGCACGTCCTTGCGCTTCGCCTTGACCGTCTCGCGGGCGATGATCTTTCCGCCGATCGCCGCCTGCACCGGCACCTCGAACATCTGCCGCGGAATGGTCTCCTTCAGGCGATCCACCAGCCCCTTGCCGCGCGCGTAGGCGCCATCGCGGTGCACGATCATCGACAGGGCATCCACCGGCTCGCCGGCCAGCAGGATGTCGAGCTTCACGAGCGGGCTCACCCGGTTGCCGATCATCTCGTAGTCGAGCGACGCGTACCCACGGGTACGCGACTTCAGCTGGTCGTAGAAATCGAGCACGATCTCGGCCAGCGGCATGTCGTACACCACCTGCTGGCGGTTCTCGATGGGAGTCATGGTCACGAATGCGCCGCGCCGCTCCTGGCACAGGCCCATCACCGCCCCCACGCCGTCCTGCGGAACCAGCATGGTGCAGCGGACGTAGGGCTCCTCGATCTGCTCGATGTGGTTGGGGCTCGGCAGATCCACGGGCGAGCGCACCTCAAGCAGATCGCCGCTGGTGGTGGTCACCTCGTACGCCACGTTCGGCGTGGTGGTGATGAGGTCGAGGTCGTACTCGCGCTCGAGGCGCTCGCGGATGATGTCCATGTGCAGGAGGCCCAGGAACCCGCACCGGAACCCGAAGCCCAGCGCCTGGGAGGTCTCGGGCTCCCACACGAGCGACGCGTCATTGAGGGACAGCTTCTCGAGGGCGTCGCGCAGATCGGGGTACTCGTCGCTGTCAACCGGGAACAGCCCGCAGAACACCATGGGCTTGGCCTCGCGGTAGCCCGGCAGCGCGCTGGCGGCCGGGGCCCGGGCAAGCGTGATGGTGTCACCCACGCGGAGCTCGTTCAGGCTCTTGAGGCCCGTCACGATGTAGCCGCTCTCCCCCGCCGACAGGTGCCCGATGGGAATCATGCGCGGTGACATCACGCCGACCTCCTCGGCGTCGAAGTCGCTCCCGGTGGCCATGGCGCGCAGTGTCGTATGCGCCTTCAGCTCACCGTCCATGACGCGCACGAACGCCACCACGCCGCGGTACTGGTCGTATACCGAGTCGAACACCAGGGCGCGGGCGGGTGCGGCGAGGTCCCCGGCGGGCGGTGGCATGCGGGTGACGACGGCCTCGAGCACCTCCTTCACCCCCACACCGGTCTTGGCGCTGATGCGCAGCACGTTCTCGGGGTCATCGCCGATGAGGTCCGACAGCGCCCGCGAGTGCAGTTCGGGATCGGCAGCCGGCAGGTCGATCTTGTTGAGCACCGGCACGAGTTCGAGATCACCCTCGATCGCCAGGTACGCGTTGGCCAGCGTCTGGGCCTCGATGCCCTGACTGGCGTCCACCACCAGCAGCGCGCCCTCGCACGCGGCAAGACTGCGCGATACCTCGTATGAGAAGTCCACGTGGCCCGGGGTGTCGATCAGGTTGAGCTGGTACGTCTCGCCGTCGTCGGCCGTGTACGTCACGCGCACGGCCTGGGCCTTGATGGTGATCCCGCGCTCGCGCTCGATGTCCATGCTGTCGAGCATCTGAGCCTGCATGTCCCGCTCGCTCACCGCGCCCGTGAGCTGGAGGATGCGGTCCGCCAGAGTCGACTTGCCATGGTCGATGTGGGCGATGATCGAGAAGTTCCGGATATGCGATTGATCCACGGGCGCGACCCTATCGCAGTCCGCGGCGGCGGCTGATCACCCTGAGGATGGCCGTCATCTCCGGCATGTTCATCGCCCGTGCCGCTGCCACGATCGCCACCAGGGTCGCAAGTGCCCCCATGCCCACCGACACGATCTGGGCGGGGAGCGACGCGCCGAGCCAGTCATCGAGCACCCTCCAGGTGAGCCACCCGAGGAGGCCCGCGAAGATGGCGGCGCCGAGAGCCTGCAGGAAGCCCTCGGTGACGAAGCGCACGTCAAGGCCGCCCGTTCGCTTGCTCAGGTAGTGCACGAGGAACAGGAACGTGACGAAGCTGGTGATCGACGTCGCCAGCGGAATCCCCCCCACCCCGAGCGGCTGGTAGAGGAGGGCGTTGAGCGCGGCGTTCAGCAGCACCCCGCCTCCTGCGATCGCGGTGGGCAGCCACGGCTGCTGCATGCTGAAGAACGCGCGGATGAGCAGCAGGCTGGCTCCGTTGAACACGAGGCCGATCGTGAAGAAGAACAGCGCCTCGGACGTGATGAGCGTGGAGTACGCGTCGAACGCGCCGCGCTGGTAGACGAGCCGCACGACGGGATCCGCAAGCACCATGAGAAAGGCCGATGCGGGGAGCAGGAGGAAGAAGATCTGGCGGAGCCCCGATGCGACGCTGTCGCGAAGCCCCGGGAAGTCGCGATTGGCCGCCATGCGGGAGATGGTGGGGAACAGCACGGTGGCGATGGCCACGCTGAACACGCCCTGGGGGAGGATGTACAGGCGGAAGGCCGCGTCAATGGCCCGTACCGCCTGGTCGCTCACCAGGGTCGCGAAGATGCCATCGACCACCGCGTTGATGTTGATGAGCCCGAGGCCCACGGTGACCGGCAGCATCAGCACCAGCACCCGCGTGACAAGACGGTTGCCGAAGCCCAGCGAGAAGGGGAACGGCCCGAGGCCACGCAGGTGCGGCAGCAGATAGAGCAGCTGGGCCAGCGTGCCCACCAGGATGCCGACCGCGTAGATCCAGATGCGGTTGTCGGCAGGGGCAAACGGGGCGAACACGCCCAGCGCCACGATGATGACGGCGTTCCACAGCACGGGAACGAAGGCCGTGGGCGTGAAGCGGCCCTCGGCCTGCAGCACGCCCGACACAATTCCGGTGAGGCCGAGCAGGGGCACGATCGGGAACATCAACTGCGCGAGCCACACCACGTCGTCCTTCAGGGCGGGGTCGAGCCCCGGGGCGAACAGCGGCATCATCCATGGCGAGATCAGGATCGCCACGAACGTGATGGCACCAAGGCCCAGCGTGACCACGCTCGCGAGGGCACCCACGAGACGGCGGGCATCCTGCCGGCGCCCGTCCTCCTGCAACTGCGTGTAGATGGGCACCATGGCCGCGGAGATGGCCGAATCGGCCACCAGGCTGCGCAGCAGGTTGGGTACCTGGAACGCGATGACGAATGCGTTGATGGCACCGACCGTGCCGAACAGCGCGGCGGCGATTATCTCGCGAAGCAGGCCCGCCACGCGGCTGACGGCGGTCCAGAGCGAGAACAACGCGGTCGACCGGCCCAGCCCGCCGCCGGACCGGCGCGGGGTGCCTTCGCTTGATTCGCTCACGCTCGCGGCGTCACCCCGGTCATCCGTTGCTACGATACCCGGCCGACCTACCGGAATCGGAGAAACTCGCGTGGCCAACATCAAGCAGCAGAAGAAGCGCAACCGGCGTTCCCTCAAGCAGAGGGACACCAACATCCGCTACCGCTCCACCGTACGCAGCGGGATGAAGCGCCTCTCCACTGCCGCCGCCGAGGGCGAGGCCATCACCCCCGAGCAGGCCGCCGAGATGGTCAAGACCATCGACCGCGCCGCCGCACGCGGGGCGATGCACAAGAACACCGCCGCCCGTCGCAAGGCGCGCGTCGCCCGCCTGGCCGCCGCGGCCTAGCGTCCGCCGGGGCCACGCCCCGGTCATACGAACCACCCCTGCGCCCCGGCCCACGCCGGGGCGCAGTGCGTCATGGGGTCAGCGGCCGCGACATGCGCCGACCAGGTCGCGCACGCCGAGCTCGAGCACCAGGCGCTCCCCGTCGGCAGGTGACGAGCCGAGGTCACGCAGCGCTGACACCCGCAGGTCGAGTTCGAGATCGGCGAGACGGGCCACGCACCACTCCCCCGCGCCCGGTGCCACCGAGCGCGACTGCTCCACGGCCTTCTGTGCGGGGTAGCCCTTGAGGCCGGTCAGGCGCTCGACCTCGGCCTGCGTGGCGCCCGGGGCCTGCGCTGCGGCGATTCCCCGGAAGTGCCGCGCGAGCAGGCGCTGGATGACGATCGGTGGCGTTGTGTCGCTGCCCCCGGCGAGGTCGGCCAGCATGGCCTGTGCCCCGCGGGCGTCCCCCGACACGATCAGGTCCCCGAGCAGGTACGCCTTGGCCTCGGGATCCACCACCACAAGCGCCTCGACGGTCTCCTTCGTCACCGGCCCGTCCCCCGCTGCCGTGGCCAGCTTCGCGGCCTCGTTCGCAAGGTGGCCCGAATCCGTACCGGCACGCCCTGCGCGACGCACCACATCGTCAGCGAGAGCAGCGGGGATGGTGCCGCCATTCCTCCGCACCTCCCCCTGCACGTAATCGCGAAACCACTTCGCCCGGGCCTTCTCGTTGCCGCGCCTGTCCGGCGGCGGCCCATAGGCCAGCACCTGGCCGGCAGCCTCCACGGCGGCGAGCATGCGCGGGGTCGGCGGCCCCTCCGCGATCAGCGCAAGACACGTCGTGGGCAGGGGATCCTGCAGGTACTCGATCAGTGGCTCGACATCCGCGGCCTTCCATGCGTCCGCCCGTCGCACGACCACCAGCCGCGTGCCCCCGAATGCCATCGCCTCGCAGGCGGCACGCACCTCGACGGCCGGTGTCTCGGCGGCCTCCATGCGCTCCGGGGGCATGCCGCCCTCATCCTCCACCCGTCCAATGAGGCGGCGGATCGCAGTATCGACCTTCGCGCGATCCTCGCCGTGGATCCAGTAGACGGGCTTGAGGGGCTCCTTGGCGGACACGCAACAAGGCTACCCGCGCGCCACGGCGATTCCACCCGGGGTGGGACGCAGGTCGATGTCGCCGCCCCGATCCGTGCGCAGCACGCGGGCGCCTGCGGCGCCCAGGGCCTGAATGGTCCCGGGCCGCGGATGGCCGAAGGAATTGCCCGCCCCCACCGACACCGCGGCGATCGCCGGCTGCAGGCGGGCAAGCACGTCGGGGAGACCATCGTCAGCCGAACCATGATGGGGCACCTGCAGCACATCCACCGATGGGAGGTCCAGCGAACGCAGTGCAGGGCTCTCGGCGTCCGCCGGAAGCAGCGCATCGACTCCGGCAGCGCGCGCATGCACCACGAGGCTCCGCCCGTTGGGATCGGCCCCCACCCCGCCCCCCGCGGGACCGATGATGGAGGCCGTCCATGCGTCGCCCGCAACCTGCGTGCCCGCCTCCACCCATTCCACCGCAACGCCCCGGTCGCGCGCAATGGACCCCACGCGGCGCAGCGCGGGCGAGGCCCGGTCGGCATGCGGCAGCAGTACGCGGCGCACCGGGATGTGCGCCATCAGGTGCTCCGCACCCCCCACATGATCAGCCGATCCGTGGCTGAGCAGAAGGACATCGACGCCGGTCGCACCCATGCGATCGAGCGCGCCCACGACCGGCGCCGGATCACCGGGCGGCCCGGCATCCACGAGCACCTCGATGCGCCGCCCCACACGCAGGGCCACCGCCGACCCCTGCCCCACGTCGAGCATGCGCAGGCCGGGACCATCAGCGACCTCAGCGGACCCGCACCCGGGCACCCCCGGAGCGATGGCCAGGGCGAGCGCGCCGGCGCATGCGGTCGCCACCGGCGCACGCCGAACGCTGAGCCGCGCCCGGGGCCGGGGCTGCGGCACGCGCCGCAGCCACCACCACATCGCGGTCGGAGCCGCCGCCAGCACAATCAGGGGTGCCGCCGCCCACGCCGGAACGGCCTGCGTGGCACCGGGAAGCGCCGAGGCCACGCGGGCCACCAGCATCACCACCGACGCACCCAGCGCCGCGACCCAGGCAAGCAGGACGCCCACCGGGTGCCAGAGGGCATCCCCCATCACACCGAGCAGGGCAATGACCACCACGGGGCCGGCCACGGGAACCGCCACCAGGTTCGAGGCGAGCCCGACAACCGAGATCGTGCCGAACCCCGCCGCCAGAACGGGCGCGGTAGCCAGACCCGCGCCGGCCGACTGCGCCACGAGATCCGCCACCCGGCCCGGCATGTATCCACGCAGCCATTGCCCGACCGGCGGTGCGATGACGAACAGGCCCACCACGGCCGCGAACGACAACTGCAGGCCCGGGTCGCCGATGGCCAGCGGGTCAAGCAGGAGCATTGCGCCGAGCGCAACCAGAAGCGCATTCCAGGGGGCACGGCGCCCGCCCCGCATGTCGGCCGCGAGACCCACGGCCCCCATCAGTCCCGCGCGGAGCACCGACGCCCCTCCATCGCACGCGAGGCAGTAGACGAGCATGGCCACACCGGCTGCTGCCAGACGCCGTCGCCGCGCGACGCCCGCCGCGCCGAGCGCCGCCATCACGCCGATTCCGATCACCGCCACGTTCTGTCCGCTCACGGCGAGCAGATGCCACAGACCGCTGTCGCGTATCGCCTGCTCGGCAGGATCGGAGAGGCCGTCGCCGCCGCCAAGGGCCATGCCGCGCACGAGCGCCGCGCGATCCCCGTGCAGGCCTGCCGCGACGTGGTCGCCCGCGAAGCGCCGCAGGGCATCTCGCGCACCCACGGGGCCCTCGCGCCACCCCGCCGGGGTCCAGTCGGTCACCCGCACGCGGGCCGCAATCCGCTGGCGGCGCACCCAGGAATGCCACCACCCGGGGGCCCCGGCGCGCGCGGCGGGAGCCATGCGCCCCGAGACGCGGATCACCTGCCCCACGACGGGCACCGGACCCGGTGCGAGGTCGAGCAGCACCCGCGCGCCCTCGGGAGCGCGGCGCGGGCCCCGTGCGGCGCCCGTGGTCGCAACCACACCCGTGGCCCGCGCACCCCGCGACGCGGGTACGGGAGGTGCATCAATGCCGACGTCCAGGGTGACCGGGCCCGACCACCGCAACGGTGCGGGCGCAGTTGCGGCCACGCGCACCGACGCCCATGCTGCCCCGGCGCACCCGAGGCCGGCGGAAATGGCAATCAGGACCATCGCCGTGTGATGGCGGCGAGCCATGATGGCCGCCATCACGACGCAGCCCACCGCACCCACGAGAGCCGCGGCAGCGGGGACGGAGCGGGATCCCACGATGAGACCCGCCACGAGGGCCGCCGGCATGACCAGCGGGACGTGACGGGTCACGGCACGAGGCGGGGCTTCAGCGCCTCCATGCGCGCCGGGCCGATGCCCGGCACATCATCCAGCTGGTCCACCGACGAGAAGCCGCCGTGCGAATCGCGCCACGCGATGATGCGCGCCGCGAGGGCCGGCCCCACGCCATCGAGGGCCTCGAGGTCTGCAGCCGTTGCCGACGACAGGCTCACCGGGCCCGACGCGGGGCCGCCCGAGGCGGACGGCACCACTGATCCCGGGCGGGGGCGGGCGGGAATGAACACCTGCTGCCCATCGGCGACAGGCGCCGCCAGGTTGAGGCGCGAGAGGTCGGCCGCACGTGTGGGCCCCCCGGCGATGCGCACCGCCTGGATAACGCGCGAGTCGCCCCCCACCCGGTATACCCCCGGCCTCCGCACCTCGCCGGCCACGTGCACCATGGTCATCTTCGGCACGTCGGGGCGGCGCACCACCCGGGCGGCGGGGGCGGTCGACCCCTCGTCGCCCCCGCCGCCCATGGACCGCCACGCCATGACCGCCAGCACCAGGGCGATCAGCCCGTACACCCACCCCGATCGTCGTAGCCAGGGCAGCAGCCGGTCCATGGGGGCACCGTATGACCCGCGCCGTCGCGCATGGCGCGCGAGGGGTGCCGGGAAGCGCCCGAGGCGGTTACGCCCCGCCCACCACCACGTTCACGAGCTTGCCGGGCACCACGATGACCCGGCGCGGCTCAGCCCCCGCCATCGCCGCCTGCACCTTGTCGAGCGACAGGGCCAGTGCGGTGAGGTCATCATCGGACATGCCGGGGGTCACGTCGGCGCGATCGCGCAGCTTCCCATTCACCTGGAAGACGATGGTCACCGCATCGGCTTCAAGGAACGCCGGGTCGGCCACGGGCCATGGCTCCTGCCAGAGGTGATCACCACCCATGTGCTCCCACAACTCCGATGCGATGTGCGGCGCGAAGGGGAAGATCAGCGAGACCGTGGTTCGCGCGGCATGCCACTGGGCCTGCTGTCCGGCGGGGGATGACAACGCCCCCTCCGACACGTCGCGCGTGGCGTGGTTCACGAGTTCCTGAATGGCGCTGATGGCCGTGTGGAAGGAGAACCGCTCGCCGATGTCCTGGCTCACCTTCTCCACCGTGGCCTCGGTCTTGCGCACAAGCGCGAGAGCCGTGGCGTCGTCGGCGATGGCCTCGCGCATGGGCGGCCCGGGCTCCACGCCGTCGGGCAGGCCGCGCACGAGGCGCCAGATGCGATCGAGGAACCGTCGCTGCCCCTCCACCCCGGTATCGCTCCACTCAGCGTCATCGGCCGCCGGCCCCATGAAGAGGATGTAGAGCCTCAGCGTGTCGGCACCGAAGCGATCGATGATCTCGTCCGGGGGCACCACGTTGCCGCGGCTCTTGCTCATCTTCGCGCCCTGGTGATGGATCATCCCCTGCGTGAAGAGGCGCGCGAACGGCTCACGTGTGCCCACCAGATCGAGGTCATGCAGCACCTTGGTGAAGAAGCGCGCGTACAGGAGGTGCAGGATCGCGTGCTCCACCCCACCGATGTACTGGTCGACGGGAAGCCAGTAGTCGGCGATCTCCCTGTCGAACGGCCCGCCGGTGAAGTGCGGCGCCGTGTACCGCAGGAAGTACCACGATGAGTCGACGAAGGTATCCATGGTGTCGGTCTCGCGACGCGCAGGGCCGCCGCACGCGGGGCAGGTGGTGCTCACCCACTCCTCAGCGGCGGCCAGGGGGCTCTGCCCCTGCGGTGCGTAATCCTCCACGTGGGGGAGCAGCACCGGAAGCTGGTCGTCCGGCACGGGCACCACGCCGCATGCGGCGCAGTTGACCACCGGGATCGGCGCGCCCCAGTAGCGCTGGCGGGAGATCAGCCAGTCGCGCAGGCGGTATCCCACCGTGGCATCGCCCTCGCCGCGCTCCGCGAGCCACGCGCACATCGCCGCCTTGGCGTCATCGATGGCCATGCCGTCGAGCGGGCCCGAGTTGACCAGGCGGCCGGGGCCCGTCCAGGCCTCCTCGAGCGGGGAATCGGATGCCGTGTCCTCGTCGGCGATCACGCGCACCACGGGCAACCCGTGCGTGCGCGCGAATGCGAAG
>JBIIQA010000192.1:0-2794 GCA_044342355.1 Miltoncostaeaceae bacterium
ACGGCCCTCGCGGGTCAGGCCGAGCGCGTGGCCGGTGGCGACCTCGATGCCCGGGTCGACGTGGGGGATGGCGAGCTCGCGCGCGTGGCGACCTCGCTCAATGCCATGACGGCACGCCTCGCCGATACCGACCGTCGGCAACGGGAGTTCCTCGCGGATGTGGCGCACGAGCTGCGCACGCCCGTCACCGCGATCGATGGTTTCGCGTCGGCGCTGGTGGACGGCGCGGCACGCACCGACGACGATCGTGCCGAGGCCGCGGAGATCATCAAGGGCGAGTCCGAGCGCCTCACGGCGCTGGTGGCCGACCTGCAGGCGCTCACGCTGGCCGACCTCGACCAGGAGGTCGCGCGCGAACCCGTGGATGTGGTGACCTGCTGCGCCGAGCTCGTCAGCAGGCTCGAGGCCGCGGCGTCGGAGCGCGGCGTGCTCCTCCGCGGTCCCGCTCCGGGGCAGGAGCCCATCGTGGTGACCACGAATGCCGCCCATGTGCAGACGATCCTCTCCAACCTCACCACCAACGCGCTGCGCGCCACCTCCGCGGGGGGCACCGTGCGCGTTACGGCGATGCGCGAGCCGGGTGTCGTGGTGCTGCAGGTGACCGACACCGGGGTCGGAATCGCGCCGGAGCACCTTCCGCGCATCTTCGACCGCATGTACCGCGCCGACAGCGCCCGCGACCGGGCATCGGGTGGCACCGGGCTGGGGCTGGCCATCGTCAAGGGCCTCGCCGATTCACTCGATGCCGGGATCGACGTGAGGAGTGCGCCGGGGGAGGGCAGCACCTTCCGTATCGCGCTCCCCGATCCGGGTGACGACCCCGGCGCACCGGATCACCCCGCCGTCTCCACGGCCACCTCCCCCGCCGCAGTGCAGGACGGCCCGTGAGGCGCGTCGCTGCGCTTGCGGCCACGGTGCTGCTCGTGGGCTCGTCCGCGGCCTGCATGCCCGCAGCCGCCGCACCCACCCTGCGCATCAGTGACTTCCGGGTGCTGAAGGCCGACGGGCGCACCCCGGCGCCCCAGCCGCTCCGCCGCGGTGTGACCTACACGTACCGGCTCGACTACCGCATCGGCGGGCGCTCGGTGGTGCGGGTGCGCCGGTCCGGAACATTCTGGTCGCCGTACCGCGACCGGCTCATCGAGATACGCCCGCGACCGCAGCTTGCCGACCCCGGCCGGTATTTCGCGTCCGACCCGATCCGCGTCGCGACGGACGACAGCCCGGGCGAGTACCGGCTCCGCTACGCCGTGCGCGTCACCGACCGGGGCGGATCCACCGTGCGCCGGGCTGAGCTACGCATGCGTTTCGCCTAGCCGCGTAACATTTCCCTCGCTGTCGACGACAAGGAGTTCACCTGTGGCCCAGCACCGTTACCTGCTCTCCGAGGACCGCATCCCCGACCGCTGGTACAACATCGCGGCCGACCTGCCCTCCATGCCGCCGCCACCCCTCAACCCCGGCACGGGTGAACCCCTCGGCCCCGAGGCGCTCGCCGGGATCTTCCCGATGTCGCTCATCGAGCAGGAGGTCTCGCAGGACCGGTGGATCCCCATCCCCGACGCCGTGCGCGAGGTCTACGCCATGTGGCGCCCCACGCCGCTCTACCGGGCGATCGGGCTCGAGAAGGCGCTGAACACCACCTGCAAGATCTTCTACAAGTACGAGGGCGTGTCGCCGGCGGGCAGCCACAAGCCGAACACGTCGGTGCCGCAGGCCTTCTACAACAAGGAAGCCGGCGTCCGGAAGCTCAGCACCGAGACGGGGGCCGGTCAGTGGGGCTCATCGCTCTCGTTCGCATGCCAGCACTTCGGCCTGGAGTGCGAAGTCTTCATGGTGCGGGTGTCCTATGACTCAAAGCCGTACCGCCGCCTCATGATGGAGACCTGGGGTGGTGAGTGCATCGCCAGCCCGTCCGATCGCACCAATGCGGGACGGGCGATCCTCGCCGACAACCCTGATTCATCGGGCAGCCTCGGCATCGCCATCAGCGAGGCCGTGGAGGTCGCCGCGACGAGCGACGACACCAACTACGCGCTCGGGTCGGTGCTCAACCACGTGCTGCTGCACCAGACCGTCGTCGGTCAGGAGGCGAAGGAGCAGCTTGAGATGGCCGGGGCCTACCCCGACGTGGTCGTCGGCTGCGTCGGCGGCGGCTCCAACTTCGCCGGAATCTCGTTCCCGTTCCTTCAGGACAAGATCGCGGGCAGGGACATCCGCATCGTCGCCGTCGAGCCCGCATCGTGCCCCACGCTCACGCGGGGTACCTACGGCTACGACTTCGGCGACACGGCGCAGATGACACCGCTGCTTCCCATGCACTCACTGGGCCACGGCTTCATCCCGCCATCCATCCACTCGGGCGGCCTGCGGTACCACGGCATGGCCCCGCTGGTCAGCCATGTCGTGCACGAGGGCCTGGTGGAGGCCACGTCATACGGCCAGGTCGAGTGCTTCACCGAGGCGGTCCGCTTCGCGCAGGCCGAGGGCATCATCCCGGCCCCCGAGCCGTCCCACGCCATCCGCCACGTGGTGGCAGAGGTCGAGCGTGCCCGCGAGGAGGGGGTCGAGAAGACCATCCTTTTCAACCTGTGCGGCCACGGGCACTTCGACATGCCGGCCTACGCCGACTTCCTCACCGGCACCATGACCGACCTCGACGTGGACGAGGCCGAGCTGGCCCGCGCCACAGGGGCGCTTGCCGCACTGCCGGACATCATCTAGGCGCTAGGTACCCGGGGGCGTCGACTCGTCGGCGCCCTCGGCCGCCGCCTCTTCCGCGGCCCGCTTCGCC
>JBIIQA010000038.1:0-10849 GCA_044342355.1 Miltoncostaeaceae bacterium
GACCGCGGCATCCTCTGCCCCCTTCGCTCGCTGCGGGTGGAGCGCGCCGTCGATCTGTCCGATGTCACCCGCGTGCGCGGCGACTTCGACCAGGCCAGCCTCGGCCGGGCGCTCGACCGGGCGCTGTGGCACAAGGCATGCGCCGAGGTGTGGGCCGAGCACTTCCTGCCCCTCGGCCTTGCCGGCGTGGCCTACACGGCCACCGTTGCCCAGGCGCACGCGCTGGCTGATGAGATGGTGGAGCGCGGCGTCAAGGCCGCGGCGGTGTCGGGGCAGACGCAGGCAAAGGAACTGCAGCGTGTGCTGAAGGACTTCGGCGCCGGGAAGATCGACGTCCTCTGCAACGCCGACCTGCTCACCGAGGGCTGGGATGAGACCCGCGCGGCCGTGGTCATGCACCTCGCCCCCACCACGAGCGAGCGCGTTTTCGTGCAGCGCCTCGGCCGCGTCATGCGCCCTGCCCCCGACAAAGAGGCAGTGTCGGTGGAGTTCCTGCCTGCCGGCGACCCCATGGGCGTGCAGACCAGCCACGACCTCTTCGGCATGGGCTGGTACAAGCCCCTCGGCCGCGTGGCGGGCCCGCCGGAGGGGGGCGAGCGCGGCAAGCTCGCCCGCGCGGCGGAGATCCTTGCGCAGCAGGACGGGGGGAAGGCCAGCCTGGTCAACCCGGGTGCCGCGCCGTCCACCCTCGTGGCGGGCTTCCAGGACGGCGGGTGGCGCGATGCCGATCCGGCGGAGATCCCGGTCAGCGTCATGGAGGAGTGGGTCGGTGCCGCCGCGCTCGACACCAACTGGTCAGAGGTCGCGGAGCTGCTGGCCGCGGGCATCAACCCGATGGGGGCGCACGCGTGGTGGGCGCTCTCGGGCGTCGTCGCGCGCAAGGCCGGGAACGGAGATGAGCAACCCATGTGGCGCGCGTGGGCCCTCGCTCTCCTGGTGCACCCGGACCTGCGCCAGGTACTCCCCGCCGACGCCCCCCGCGCCGTGCTCGATCGCCTTCGCATGACCGCGCGCGAGCGCATCCGGGCCCTGTGGTTCCACGCCGACCAGGCCGGCCGGTGGGACAACGTTGCCGCGCTCGAGCAGCAGGGCCGCTCCGCGGAACGCCGCCGCCGCTGGTCGGCCCTCGACTCGGCCTCGTCCTGGGCACCGGCGTGGGCATGGGAGGTATCGCGCGGACTCGCCGATGCCAGCCGCCCGGGTCGCAATCAGGAGATCCACCGCATCGCCAAGTGGGAGTCGCAGCACCTCATCGAGAATGGCGGCGAGATCGGCCTGATCGGCCTGTGGCTGCGCGCCGTGGGCGCGCCGGCGCCCGATCCCGTTGCGCCGCCCGAGGACGGCTCGCCGCTGAAGCCCGGCGCCGCAGCCCGGGTCGTGCTCGCCCTCGGCCCGGGGGATGTGCCGCTGAAGAGCGAGGACATCCGTGTTGCCAGCCGCGCTGCCGGTACGTGCGGGGGATGGGCGGCTCTGCGCGGCGCACTCGACGCCATCGACTGGACCTCGCCCGAGGGCCGCCGCGCCCTGCGCGCGGCCGTGGGCACCCGTAACGCACGAGCACTGCAGAGCCCGAAGGCCTGGAACCAGCTGCGTCCCAAGGCGCCGCGCCTGCCCGCCGCCGAGGACATCGGAATCGGTAGCGCATCGGACGAGGGAAGCGCCACGCGCCGACGCCGCCGACGCCGACGCAAGATGTCCACCGCCGATGTCGCGGGAAGCGCAGCCAACGGATCGGTGGCCACGCCCGCGAGCCAACCTGCCGAGGCGCCCGCCGCGCCGCCCGCGACCGGCAATGGTGATGCGCCGGGGGAGGGAACCGCGGCCAAGCGCCGACGCCGCCGACGCCGACGCCGCTCGTCGGCGACATCCGGTGGTGGCGAGGGCGCACCGCCCACGGCGCCCCCCGACGGGGAATGACCGGGTCGGGCACGGACGGGGCACCCTCGGTGGCAGACCGCCGATGGGCCCGCGTGCGCGAGATCGCCGCCGATATCGCCTCGCTCGAGGCGCTTGACCGGCGCGAGGGCCTTGACGAGGGCGGGCGCATGGAACTCGCCCTCCTCCGCATCCAGGCCGAGCGGGCCAGCACCCGGGCACTGCTGGCCGACGATCTCGCCGATCGCATTGACCAGGCCCAGCGGCACCGAGGTGCCGTAGGAACCTGACCTCGATTTCTTCACGATCTCTTAAGGTCGCTTACCGCGCCCTTCACATACGCCACTTATGGTGCGCACCGTGCACGATGGAGATATGACCGAACCGCTCCCACCCCTTGGACCGCGCCCCGACAGGCAGGAGGGGCTGCCGCCGCTGTCGCCGCGCCGGGTGACGGCGGCCGGCGGCCTCCCCCCGGTTCGCGCCACTGCGGCGCCCGCGACCCCCGACAACCTGATGTCCCCGCCGCCGCCCTCCCCGCCGCCGCGTGTGGCACCGCCCGGCCCGGCGCAGCCCGGGGGCCCTGGCAGGAGCCGCCGCAGCGGGCTCGCCGCCGTGATCGTCGCGGCCGTGCTCGCCGGCGCGGTGGCCGGCGGGGCCACCACGTACCTGCTCGATGACGGCCCGTCGCAGGCGGGCGAATCCGCGCAGGCGGCATCCGATGAGCAGTCGCCCCAGCGGTCGCTGCAGGACGCCATCGCCGCTGTCGACTCTGCGGTCGTGCAGGTGCACACCGAAGGCGGCCAGGGCAGCGGGGTGGTCACGTCACCCCGGGGTCTCATCATCACCAATGAGCACGTGGCGGGAGCCAAGGATGCCGATGTCATGGTGGTGACCGCAGACAACCGGCGCGTGCCCGCCACGGTCGTGGCCTCGGATGCCGCCAACGACCTCGCGGTGCTGAAGCCCAAGGGCTCGGTGGGGCAGGGCGTGCAGATCGCGCCCGAGCCCGACGCAGCGCTGCGCACGGGCGACCAGGTATTCGCCATCGGCAGCCCGTTCGGGCTCATGAACACCGTGACGGTGGGAGTGGTGTCCGCTGTCAGCCGCGCGGGTGAGTCGGGCAGCCCCATGATCCAGACCGATGCCCCCATCAACCCCGGCAACTCGGGCGGGGGCCTGTTCGACCTGCGCGGCCGCCTGGTGGGCGTGCCGACATCCATAAACAGCCCGGTGCCCGGGAACGTCGGCATCGGATTCGCGGTGACCGCCGACCAGGTGCGCCGCATGCTCGAAAGCGTCACGTGATCTCCGGAGGAACACACATGCACGAGCACGACGACGAGGCCCCCGCGCCATCGCCCACGGCCACGCCGCGTGACCGGCTCGAGGCCGTCCTCTACGAATTGCGCAGGGTGGTGGTGGGACAGGACGAGCTGCTCGATCGCATCCTCGTCGCGCTCCTCTCCCGTGGCCATGTGCTGCTCGAGGGCGTGCCCGGCCTCGCGAAGACGCTCACGCTCGAGACGGTGGCCAGGGTGTCGGGTGGGAAGTTCAGCCGCATTCAGTTCACCCCGGACCTCGTGCCCAGCGATGTCGTGGGCGGCCAGGTGCTCGACCGGTCCGGCGACTTCACCACGCGCCTCGGTCCGGTGTTCGCCAACTTCGTACTGGCGGATGAGATCAACCGCGCGCCGGCCAAGGTGCAGTCGGCACTGCTCGAGGTGATGGCCGAGGGGCACGCCTCCATCGCGGGCGAGACGCACGACGTGCCGAAGCCCTTCTTCGTGCTGGCCACGCAGAACCCCATCGAGAGCGAGGGCGTGTACGCCCTCCCCGAGGCCCAGCTCGACCGCTTCATCTTCAAGTTGGTGGTGGGGTACCCCAGCCCCGCCGATGAGGAGGAGATCGTGCGGCGCATGGCCTCCGACCCGCCGGAGCCGCGCCGTCTGCTCGACCCCGACCAGATCATTGAACTGCAGCAGCGCGCCGACGAGGTTTTCGTCGATCACCGCGTGCGGTCGTATGCGGTGCAGCTCGTGACGGCCACGCGCAACCCGGCGGACGCCGGGTTGGCCGATCTCGCGCCGTACCTGGAGCTCGGTGGATCCCCGCGTGCCTCGCTGTCGCTCATCCGCGGCGCACGTGCCCTCGCGGTCATGCGCGGTCGCTCGTATGTGCTGCCCGAGGACGTGGCCTCGCTCTTCAACGATGCGCTCCGCCACCGCGTGGTGCTGAGCTACGAGGCGCTGGCCGCCGAGGTGGAGCCCGATCAGGTGCTCGACCGCATCGTCTCCGCCATCCCGCAGCCACGGGTCGAGATCGGTGGCGGGCGCGCCGTCGCCTGATTCCGCCGCCATCGGCAGGAGCGCTGCCGCGCTCCTCCGCCGTGTGGAGGTGAAGGTGGGCCGTCGCCTCGATGGCCTGCTCCAGGGCGAGCGCCGTGGCCGGCGCCCGGGCCCGGGCGGCGAGGCCGCGGTCACCCGTGCCTACGCACCGGGTGACGACGTGCGCTGGATCGACTGGCCGCTCACAGCCCGCTCGAGCGGGCCCATGGTGCGCGTGCCCGAACTCGAACCCGTGCTCACCGCCTGGGCGCTCGTCGACATGTCGCCGTCCATGGCATTCGGCACGCACGGCAGCACGAAGATCGCGCAGGCCCGCGAGGTGCTCGCCGCGCTCGGGGTGGTGCTGCGCCGCCGGGGCGATCGCCTGGGTCTGGCCGTCACGACGCTCGGCGACCTCGACCTCATCCACCCTCCACGTGGTGACCGCCGCGGGCTCATTGATGCCGTAGGGGCCATCGATTCGGTCATGCCGGCGGGCGAGGGGCGAACCGAACTCGCGCGCGCCGTGAATCTCGTCGGCCGCGTGGCCCGCCATCGGGGCATGGTGGTGATCATCAGTGACATGCCGTTTTCCGAGGGGCTCGAGCGTGCCATTGGGGGCCTCGGGCGCCGGCACGACGTCATCGTGGTGGAGATTCGCGACAGGCGCGAGCGCGAGATACCGCCCGTGGGCGTCATCCCCCTGCGCGACGTCGAGACCGGCCGGACCCTGCTCGTCGATACATCCGACCCGCGGTTTCAGGAGCGGTTCGCGGCCGCAGTGGAGGATGCCGATCGCCGTCGCCGGTCGATGATCGCGCGAACCGGTGCCCGCTACGTGGTGATGGAGCCCGGTCGCGACTGGCTGCTCGACCTCGCGCGCGCGCTGGGCGCCGCGCGCGCTCCCCGCAGGGCCGCGGCATGAGCTTCGCCGCGCCATGGGCCCTCCTGCTGCTCATCCCGCTTGCCGCAGGCGTCGCCTGGTGGGTGTGGCGGGAGCGCCGCGGAACCGACCGCGCGGCCGTACCGTTCGCCGACCTCGATCTCATCGCGCTGGCCGTACCCAGGCGGCGCTGGACCCGCTGGCTGCCGGGCGTCCTGCTCGCCCTCGCCCTCACCGGCTTCACGTTCGCCCTCGCGCGGCCCGAGGCCGTAACGGCCGTGCCCCGCGAGGAGGGCACCATCATGCTTGCCATCGACGTCTCGGGCTCGATGGCTGCCGACGACGTGGCGCCCTATCGTCTGCGTGCGGCGCAGGATGCCGCACGCACCTTCGCCGATACGGTCCCGCGTCAGTTCCAGGTGGGCCTCGTGGCCTTCAACGGCCAGGCAGACGTGCTGCTGCCGCCGTCCACGGATCGCGAGGCCTTCAAGCGGGCCGTCGACTCCCTGGTGGCCGACGGCGCCACCGCATCGGGCGAGGCGATCCTCTCGTCACTCGATGCCATGCGATCCACACAGCCGGGGGCCACCACGTTGCGCAGCGCGCGGATGCTCCTGCTCTCGGACGGTGCCAACACCGTGGGCACGCTCCCCGAGGAGGCCGCGCAGGAGGCCAAGAGGGCCGGCGTGCCCGTGTACACCGTCGCGCTCGGCACGCCGGAGGGGGTGCTGCCCGATGGACGCGCCGTGCCGCCCGACCCCGCCGCTCTCGCGGCGGTCGCCGAGATCACCGGCGGCGAGGCCTTCGAGAGCAGGGACGCCGAGGCCGTGAAGAAGGTCTATGAGGATCTCGGCACGTTCATCGGCACCCGGCAGGTGATGGGGGAGGTCACGTCGTGGCCTGCCGGCATGGCGGCGCTTCTGCTCGTGCTCGCGGGCGTGGCGGCCTACCGGGTGGGCCCGCGCCTGTGAGCTTCCTCTCCCCGATGTGGCTCTGGGCCCTGCTGGTGATCCCCGTGCTCGTGGTGTTCGCAGTGCGGTGGGAGCGCCAGCGTGGTCGCGCCGCCGCGGCCTTTGCCGACCCGCGCGTGATGGATGTGGGGAGTGACCCCCGTGCGCGGAGGCTCCGACGCATCGCGCTCGGGTTGGCCATCGTGGCCGCCGCCATGGGCCCCATCGCCCTCGCGCGCCCCGCCGTGGACACCACCGAGGAGAAGCGCCAGGGCGCCGTGATGCTGGCCATCGACACCTCCGAGAGCATGAGAAAGACCGACCTCGCCCCCGACCGCCTGGCCGCGGCGCGCGAGGCGGCCAACCGGTTCCTCGACGAGGCCCCTGATGAGTCGCTGGTCGGCCTCGTGAGCTTCAACGATCGCGCCGTGGTGCAGGTGGCGCCCACGCTCGACCGCGTGGCCGTGCGCTCGGCACTCGACCGTCTGGAGATCCGGGAGGGAACCGCCCTCGGGTCGGCGGTGGTCGCGAGCCTGGGATCGCTCGCCGGTGCGGGTGTACTCGAACCGCTTCCCGCAACACCGCAGCAGTCGGCCGGGCGCATCCTCGTGATGAGCGATGGCGCGGGCAACGTGGGCATCACCCCCGAGGAGGCCACCCAGCGGGCGAGGGCACAGCGGGTGCCCGTCTACACCGTGATGCTGGGTAACGACCCGGGCCGCCCTGATCGCCCGGCGCCGCCCGTGCAACTGGCCTCGATGGCCACCCAGACCGGCGGGGTGTTCGCCCAGACCACCTCGACCGATGACCTCGTCAAGATCTTCGAGGACATCGGCGGGGCCCTCACGCAGGTTCCCACGGTGCGGCAGCTGACGGTGCTCGCCCCGCTCATTGCGCTGCTCTGCCTGGGCGCGGCGGGACTCCTCCTTATGCGCGGCCACCGCCGGCCCATCGCACGCGGCCCGGGTGTTCCGGGAACGCACCCCCGGGGGTAGTTCCGCACCCCCGCTCGAGGTCGCGGGGGAACTTCAGGTACTGCGGAAATCCGGAGGCTTTGTCTGGTTCGGCGGACAGAGCCCTGATCGTCACCGATCATGGGGTGACCTCTCGCAAGCAGGAGTACGAAGCGCCGCACCGACGGGGAAATTCCGCGGTGCACGCCACATGACGCCCCATCCCCCACTCATCCGAAGAGCCCGTCGCCTGCCGACGTGGATCATCGCTGGCACAGCGACCCTGGTTGCCTGCCTCGGCATGGCCGCTGCAGGTGCATCGCGTGCCGATGCGGAGAGCATCACCAAGCAGTTCAACGGGGATACCTGGCAACTCATCGCGGGCTTCCGTCAGCCGACCACGCAGGCCCTCACCACGTCGGGCATTCGGTCACTGTTCACGACGGACCAGAACTCCGGGCTCACCTCGACGTCAGAGGTGTTCTCCACCGTCACCGCGAACGGCGCGCAGTACGCCAACCAGGACACGTTCGGCGTGGAGAACACCGGGTACCTGCTCGAGGGCTACAACGCCAACGGCACGAGCCGGAACATCCAGGGGGTCATCAGCACCGGGCCGCACACCTGGACGGAGCTCGGAAGTGCCACCGTCGCTGCCAACCTGGCCCTGCCATCCGGCATCACCATCACCGGGGCGTCGCTGTTCAACGCCGCGGGCGCCGTGACACCCACCTACAGGTACTTGGCGCAGAGCAACGGTTCAGCCGCGGGCCTGTTCACTGCCGACACCGGCGACTTCATCCTCATGGGCGTCACCGACTCGGCCACGCAGGGCACGGCCAATGCGCTCGACACCACGTTCAACGGTGCGAGCAACTCCATCGGCCTCGGCTTGAGCGACGGCAACGGCGTGGGCCAGACGGTGTCGAGCAACTGGGCCCAGCCCAGCACCACCATCAATGCCATCACCACGCGATCGGCCGGCAATGCCTACGGCGGATCTGCCGCGCAGGCCGGTGGTAACGCCAACGGCTGGGTTCTGGTGTGGGGTCGCCCTGAGGCCGTCATCACGCCGGTCGCGTCGCACTCGAAGACCACCACCATGCAGTTCCGGGTTGATTTTGCAGCGGGTACCCCCTCAGGTCTTGCCGCCGATGACTTCACGGTGGGGGGCACGAGCACTGGCTGGTCGGTGGCATCGGTGACCGGGTCCGGCAGCGGTCCGTACACGGTGACCGTGAACGGAATTGCCCCCACGCAGGGCACGGTGACGCTCTCCCTCGGCGCCGAGTCGGTGACGCTGGGCGCCAGTTCGTTCCCGGATGCGCCCATCGCGTCGACGGCCGCAACGACCTATGACGCCGTCGCCCCCGGCGCGACGTCGCTGATCGCGACGGCGCTCAACGTGATCGCGAGCCCGGTGACGTACACGCTCAACCTGAGCGAGGCGCCTGTCACACCGCTTTCGGCTGCCAACTTCATCGTCAGCGGAACATCCGGCGGATGGAGCGTGCAGTCGATCACGGGGTCCGGCGTCGGCCCGTACACGGTGACCGTCGCCAACCTGGCCGGCATCCCGCCCAACGGTACGATCAATCTCGGCCTCCGTGCGGGGTCGCTGACTGACACCGCTGGCAACACCGGCCCCATCTTTCAGTACAACGCAGCCCCGGTCACCCTCTATCGCGGCCTCGACCTGGGCACCCCGTCGGTGTCGTCATTCACCGCCGTGACGGCGAGCACCACCACGAGCCCCGTGACCTTCTCGCTCAGCTTCGACCAGCTGGTGAGCGGCCTCACCCCGGGCGACTTCTCGCTGGGCGGTACGTCCACCGGCTGGACCGTGTCGGGCGTGTCGGGGTCGGGCACCGGCCCCTATGCCGTCACCGTCACCCGGGCCACGCCGCTGCCCGGCGGCACCCTCACCCTCATCCTGCGGTCCGGTGCGGTGATCGACCGATCCAACCTGCAGGGCCCGCTCGCGTCAGCCACCTCGCCGGTGGTCACGGTGGCCACAGGCCCGGTGAACAGCACGACGCCCACCGTTGCGGGCCCCGCCACGACATTCGCGGTGCTCACCGGCACCAATGGCACGTGGACGGGCCCTGCCACCATCACCTACGGGTCCAGGTGGCAGGTGTCGGATACGGGCACTGGTGCGTGGGCGAATGCCACGGGTACCGGTGCTGCCACCGCGTCGTATTCGGTTGCGCCCGCTGACCTGGGCAAGTTCCTGCGGCTCTGCGTCACCGCGACCAACGCGGGCGGCTCGGCCGTCGCATGCTCGGCCGCCACGGCGCGCGTGATGCCGGGGTCCCCGCTGCTCACCACTCTTTCGGGGGCGGGGACCGTCGTGCAGACGGCTGTCGGCACGGGCGGCGCCCTGGGCGCCACGGTGGCTGGCGGCAGCACCGGCACGACCCCCCGTGGCATCGCCGTGTCGCCGGACAACGGATTCGTCTACGTGGCCAACTTCGGCGGCAACTCGGTGAGCCAGTTCGCGGTTGAGCCAAGCGGCACGCTCACGCCGCTCTTCCCCTCGAGCGTCTCCACGGGCACGGGTTCCACGCCCCAAGACATCGTGGTCACCCCCGATCAGCGATTTGCCTATGTGGCCAATCGTGGCGGCGGCACCGCGGGCAACGGCACCGTGGGGCAGTTCCGGGTTCTGTCCGATGGCCGCCTCACCGCCCTGCCCACGGCAACCATCGCCGCCGGCACCAGCACGGAGTCGGTGGCGGTCAACCCGGCGGGCACGGTGCTCTACGCGGTGAGCCGCGGCACGGCCAGGGTGTTCCAGTTCAGCATCAACCAGACCACCGGGCAGCTCGTCCCGCTGGCGACCCCGGACGTGACCACGTCGACGGACCCGGCCTCGATTGCCCTGAGCCCGGATGGCCAGCGCGCGTACGTGTTCGCCAACTCGAGCGGCAAGGTGGACCAGTTCAGCGTGGGGGCCGGTGGCCTGCTCGCACCGCTATCGCCGGCGAATGTCACGTTCACGAGCGCGGGCGCCGGCATGGTGTCGCCCGACGGCCTGCACCTCTATGGCACCTCACGCAGTGGCAACCTGATGGGCCAGTGGTCCATCGGCGACTCGGGCGCGCTGTCGGCACTCGGCACGGCCACCATCGCCACTGGCACCACGCCCATCCGACCGTACGTCACGGCCGACGGCGCCCATGTCTATGTCGCCAACTCCGGGGCGTCGGTGGTGTCGCAGTACACCCGGAACGCGGGCACCGGCCTGCTCTCCGCCATCACGCCAACGCGGGATGTGACCGTGGGCCTCAACCCCTGGGGCCTGGCCCGGGTGACCCCGCGACCGACCGTCACCCTCATGCGCCCGGCGCTGGCCACCGGCAGCACGGGCACGCTCACCTTCACCGTGGCGTTCAACCAGTGGGTCACCGGCCTGGACACCGACGACTTCAGCGTCGCGGGCGGGGCCAACGGCTGGAGCGTGCAGTCGGTCACCGGGTCGGGCGCGGGGCCGTACACGGTGACCGTCACCGGTGGCGACGCCGGTGTGGTCAACCTGCAGATGGCCGCGGACGCCGTGACCGGCAGCCTGGGCACCACGGGCCCCGGCACGGCGCGCACCGGCACCGGTGGCGTGATGGGCGGTACGCCGGAGCCAACCGTCTCGTCCGTGGTGCGCGTGGGCTGGGCCACCGCCACCACGTCCGGCGACTGGGTGGGCGAGGGCCACGCGCTGGCCTACCAGTGGCAGCTGTCGGACGACGGCAGCACCGGCTGGGGGGCCGCCACGGGAGCCGGGAGTGCCACGGCCACCTACACGCCGGGCGTGGGTGACGCGTGGAAGTACCTGCGCGTACGGGTAACGGCAACGGCGCCCGA
>JBIIQA010000193.1:0-2760 GCA_044342355.1 Miltoncostaeaceae bacterium
CTGTACCTCCTCGTGGTGGCCATCTGGCGCCAGGGCCGGGCCCTGAGCACCCTCGCCATCACGACCATGGCCATGGCCGTGCCGGTGTCCGTGCTGGCCCTGGCCGAATACGCATCACGCGAGATCCTGTGGAACCACCGCCTCATGCAGGCGAACGTCTACAGCCGCTTCTTCCGCGTCAACTCGATCTTCTACGACCCCAACATCCTGGGTCGCTACCTCGCGCTTGCGCTGATCATCACGGTGGCCGTCGCGTGGCTGTACCGCGCCCGCAACGGGGTTCTCATCACATGCGGGGTGGCGGCGGCCATCTACTCGGCGGCGCTCGTGGTGACGTTCTCCCGGTCGAGTGCGCTCATGCTCATGGTGGGGCTGCTCATCATGGCGCTGCGCATGTTCGGCTGGCGCAAGGCGCTCCTCACCGCCCTCGTGATGGCGGTGCTGGGATCGGGAATCGCCATCGCGACATCCGGACAGGTGCGCTCCGCACTCACATCCACGGAGCGGCTCGACAAGGTCAGCGAGGGACGCTTCGACCTGATGGATGGCGGGGTCGAGATCTTCCAGGAGCACCCGGTGGCAGGAGGGGGCCTCGGCTCGTTCGCCACCGACTACTCGGCCCTGCTCTCGCAAAAGGAATTGCGGAGGACACGCGTGGTCATCTCGCACAACGCCCCGGTCACGATTCTCAGCGAGCAGGGCGCAGTGGGCTTCGCCCTCTTCAGCTGGCTCTCCGTGATCGCTCTCATCGTGGGTATCCGCGCCTCCCGTGACCGGGACGACGAGGACGGGATCCCTTCCGTGGCCATGCTGGGAGCGCTCGTGGGGATCTTCGTGCACGCCCTCCTGTACTCGGCGCTCATCGAGGACCCGTACACATGGGTGCTCGCCGCGGGTCTGGTGGTGATGGCGGCAGGAGCCCGGACGAAGGCCGGTGACGCGACGGGGCCCGCCGGGGAGCAGGAACCCGGGCGGGCGGTAGCCGGCGGGTGACCCGACTCCGCGTCATGTGCCTCTCGAATATGTACCCCGGGCCGGATGCGCCCGACTACGGGGCGTTCATCGAGCGCATGTGCGACGCGCTGGAGGAGCAGGGCGCCGATGTGGACCGGGTGGTCATCCGCACGCGCTCCGCGGGGGCGCTCCGCACCCCCGCCAAGTACGCCGGCCTCGCCATGCGCGCCGTGGCCGGGGCGCGGCGGGCGGATGTGATCTGGGCGCACTACCTGTTTCCCACCGGGCTCATCGCCGCAATCGCCGGTCGGGCAGCGCGCACGCCATGGGTGGTGACCGCGCACGGGGGCGACGTGGCCAACCTCTCGAGCCCGCGGGTGCGCAGGTTGTCGGCTCCGGGCGTGCACGGCGCACGGAAGGTGATCTGCGTGAGCGCGTGGCTCGCGGAGCGCATGGCCGAGGAGGGGCTGCCGGCTGGGGCGCCGGCCATCGTGAGCATGGGCGTGGATACCCGGCGGTTCGACATCGACGATCGTGCGGCGGCACGGGAGCGCCTCGGTATCGCACCCGGTCTCCCCGTGGTGCTCGCGGTAGGTGGTATCTCGGAGCGCAAGAACCCCCTCGGCCTCCTGCGGTCATTCGCGCGCATGCGCGCGGGGAGCCATCCGGGGGCACTGCTGGCCTTCGTGGGCGACGGCCCACTCGCGCGGACCCTGGATTCGGAGGCACGCAGGCTGGGCCTTGAGGATCAGGTCATCCGCACGGGCATGCTGCCGAACGCCGGTGTCACCGACTGGATGAGTGCCGCCGACGTGGTGGCGCAGGTGAGCCTGGTGGAGCCGCTCGGAGTGGCTGCGCTCGAGGCCATGGCCAGTGGGCGCCCCGTGGTGGGCACCGCCGTCGGCGGGCTGCGCGAGGTCGTGCCCGATGGGGTCGCGGGCGTGATCGTCGACCCGCGCGACGAGGCCGGGATCGCGGACGCCCTCGCGCGCATGATCGAGGCGCCTCCTCCTCCTGAGACCTGCCGGCGGGCCGCAATGGCCCACTCGCTCGCGCATGAGTCGGGGCGGGTGCTCGACATCCTCCGCACCGCGGCGGAACACCCCGCGTAGCACGTGTTTCCGGGGGCGGCTGCTACCGTCCCGGACCGATGTCGGCACCCGCCTCGATGCGGTCCTCCGGCGCGTCCGGGGGGCCCGGCATCCGCGCCGTGACCCTCGCCCTCGTCGTCGCGATCTGCGGCGGCGCCCTCGCGGTCTACGCGCCGATCCCGGGCATCGCGCTCGCGGTGATCCTCATGGCCTGCGTGCTGCTCGGCCGGACATCCCTGCCCGACCTCGGCCGCGTGGCCGTGGGGGTGGCCATGGTGGCCGCCCTGCTCGGCCCCAACCTCGCGGCCCCCGGGGCCGAGGAGGCGTTCGCGTTCCGCGGCGTGGCGGCCCTGATCGTGGCGGGAATCGCCGTCTGGCTCATCCTCGGCCGGGGCCTCCCGGTTCCCGACGGCCTGGGGTGGCCCGTGGCCATCGCGGCCGGATGGGTGGGCTTCGCCCTGATGTCCACCCTGTGGGCGACGTCCACGGCCGACGCCCTGCGCTGGAGCATCTTCCTCTTCATGATGACCGGCCTCATGCTGGCCATTCCCGTGGCCGCGTCCAGCCGTCGCCGCCTCGCCTGGTTCCTCGGGGCCCTCGGAATCACGTTCGCGGCGGCTGTGCTCGTGGCCATCGCCGAGATCACCACGGGCGTACGGCTTCCCACATCGGCGCTCGCCGAGCGCGTCGGCGCCTTCGCGGCAACATCGTTCTT
>JBIIQA010000194.1:0-2734 GCA_044342355.1 Miltoncostaeaceae bacterium
GTGCGCACGCTCGCCCGCACCGATCGTGTGCTCGGTGCCCTCGAGATGGCTGTCGATCCCAACCGTGACGGGCTGCCCGGTGATCGCGCGGGCGTCATCGTGCTCGGCCTCGCCCGGGGTTTCGGGGGCACGGGAATCGATCCGGTGGCGCGTGCCCTCGCCGCGGCGAGCCGGGCAGGTGCCGTTGTGGTGGCTCCAGCGGGTAACGATGGCCCGACGGGAATGAGCCCGGGAACGGTGGGCACCGCCGCGGGGGCGCCGGGCGTGCTCACCGTGGGTGGGCTCGCTGCGGGATTTGGGCCGCGCACGGCGGACCTCGTTGCATCGGTCGGGCCGGCCGGTGCCCGGCTCGGCCCACTTCCGCTCATGGGCGCCGAGCCGCCCGCCTTCCTTGCCTCCGGAGCGCGTCTTGTGCCCGCCACGGGTGACGCCGGGGTGGGTACCGGTACCGATACCCGCGACTTCGCCGGCGAGGGCGGCCGCAGCACCGTCGTGGGGGCTGTGGCGATGGTCACGCGGAGCGGGGCACCGCTCGCCGAGGTCGCTCGCCGTGCGGCGGGGGCGGGGGCCGTGGCCCTTGCGGTCTGGGATGAGGACGGCACCGGGGCGTTCCCGGGCATCGGGTCCGGGGCAGATGTTCCCATTCCGGTGCTGGGCCTTGGTCCCCAGCAGGGCCGTGCCCTGATGGAGCTCCTCGGGCGCCAGCCCTCGGCGACTGTCGCCATCATGTCCCGCGCGGGTGAGGGGGCCGCCCCGGCGGTCGCGTCGTTCTCGTCCCGCGGGCCCCTGGCGAGCGGCCGCGTGGAGCCCGAGCTCGTAGCGCCGGCGGTCGGGGTGGAGGCGGCCTATCCCGGTCGCGACGCTGCGGGCACGCCGCTTCAGGCGCCGCTCACGGGTACGTCTGCGGCCGCAGCCTCGGTCGCGGCATCTGCTTTGAGGTTGCGCGTCGACCACCCGGACTGGACCCCGGCTGACATCCGCAGCGTGCTCGCCCAGTCCACAGGTCAGGTCCCCGGGGCCACTCCGGCCGACCAGGGCGCGGGCGCTGCGCCAGACCCCGCATCCATCGGCACGCGCGCACTGCCCGGGATCTCGATCGACCCTCCGATCATCAGCGGTATCCGCTCGCGCGCGGACGACCGTCGCATGCGTTTCGTCCTTCGCGACCTCACGGGTACCGGTGGGCGTTACCGGGTGATGCTGCAGGGGGGCGACGGCGAGTACCGCGCTCTCGGGGGGGTGGTGAGGCTTCGCCCCGGTGGGCGGCACCGGGGCGTGGTGGAGGTTCCCCGCGCATCGCGGACAGGTGATGAGGCCTACCGGGCACGGCTGCTGGTGGTGCCCGAGGGCGGGCAGGTCGCGGCGGGGAGCGCACTGGTGTGGGCCGCGCCCGCCAATCGTGTGCCCGCCACCGCGCTCGGCACGCCAGCAGTGGTGCGCACGGGAACCGGGCTTGGCCAGGTGAGGGTGCGCATCGGGATGCGCGACATCACTGCAGAGGGGCTCAGCACTGCCGTGCTGCGTGACGTGCGCATCGATCTTGTCCCGGTTGGCGGGGGCGGGCGTATCCGCATGACCCAGGCGGAGCCCAGCGGTGACTGGCCGGCGGGCACGTATCGCCTGCTGCTGTCGCGCCGGTCAGCGGCAGGGACCGAGGTGCCGGCCGGCCGGTACCGCGCGGTGGTCCGGGCGTCGGCGTCGGATGGGCAGGAGCTCGTCACCCGCAGCGCGCCGTTTCGCGTCGGGGGCTGATCCGCCGGCAAAGCGTTACTTTGTGCCGCGCTGATACAAACCGTCGAACGGACGATCGTGCCCGACCAGCTCACCCTTGGGGTCGCGGCCCGGCTCTCCCGCTACCTGCAGGTGCTCACGCAGGCAAAGCGGATGGGGAAGACCTCCATCTCGAGCCAGGCCATCTCCGAGTACACGAACGTGAACCCCACGCAGATTCGGCGTGATCTTTCCGGTTTCGGAAAGTTCGGCAAGCGCGGCGTCGGGTACGACATCGACACGCTCATCGGGCAGATCCGCAAGATCCTCCGCACCTCAGGGCAGCACAACATCGCGCTGTTCGGGGCAGGCAACCTCGGCCAGGCCATCGCGGGGTCCGGAGCGTTCGCGGATCACGGTTTTCGTATTTCGGCGATGTTCGACACCGATCCCGACAAGATCGGCATGAGGATCGGTGACCTCACGGTCCGGCACTACAGCGAGTTGCCGCTGGTGGTCGAGAACGAGGGCATCGAGGTGGGCGTGATGGCCATCCCGGCCTCGGTTGCGCAGCAGGTGGCGGACGATCTCGTGGCCTCCGGGGTGAAGATCATCTTCAACTATTCGGATGCCCTGCTCTCGGTGCCATCGGACGTGACGGTGCACACCTCGAGCCCCGCGGTGGAACTGCTGTACGCGTTGTACTTCTACCTCACCTGACGGGTGTCTCCGTGCTTCCGCCCTGGCGTGGTGGGAGCGGTCTGGGCCGGCCAGCGTCATCCACCGCGACCATCGTGAAGCGGCCGGTGGTGCAGAGCTCACGGGCGCCGGTCTCCGGGCTTTCGCGGTGGACCTCAACGGACACCACCATGCTGCTCCGCCCCTCGGATTCGACGTGGCTCAGGAGTTCAACGAAGTCCCCCACGCGGATCGGTATCCGGAACTCCAGCTCGTCGACCTTGCGGGTGACCACGATGCCCCGGGCGCGACGGGAACCGGCGAAGTAGGCGGCACGGTCCATCCA
>JBIIQA010000195.1:0-2726 GCA_044342355.1 Miltoncostaeaceae bacterium
GATCGCGCATCGTCGCGATGACGTGCCAACCGGCATCGGCGAAGGCATGGCTCGCGGCACGACCAATGCCACTGGAGCTGCCGGTGATGAGGACACTTCGTGTGCTGCCTGCCATTGCTGTCTCCCCTGACTAATGTGAACGTTGGTTACATTACCCGTGGAAGTGAACAATGTCTACATCAGCTGAACGACAGACCTACCACCACCGGGACCTCAGGGCAGCGCTGCTGCGTGAAGCAGTCGGCGCCGTCGACAGCGGAGGGGCCGGGGCCTTCAGCCTGCGGGAGGCGGCGCGGTCACTCGGGGTCTCCCCCGCGGCGGCCTACCGTCACTTCGCGAGCAAGGCCGATCTCATGGCAGCGGTCATCGACGGCGAGTTCGGCGAGCTCGCCGACGAGATCGACGCGGCCTGGGGTGCGGTGCGGGGCATGTCGCGCCGTGACGACGAGGCGCGGGCAGCGGGCATGGTGCTCGCCGCGGCGACGATCTACGTACGCCGGGCGCTCCGGTACCCGGAGCGCTTTCACCTCGCGCTCGGCGCCTCGCGGGATGAGATCGGACCCGGCGAGCAGCGCACGCGTGACATCTCATCAGCGCTGCGGGTGGGCCTGGTGGAGTCGGGGGCGATCGCACCCGCCATGCTCCCCGCTGCCTCGTGGACGATCTGGCCGGCCGTGCATGGCCTTGCCAGCCTTGCAGCCGACGGGTGGCTGCTGGACGAGCCCCAGTGCGACGAGGGGGCGCGCGCGGTCGTCGAGACGGTGTTGCGCGGCCTCGGCGTCCCCGAGAAGGCACTGGGCCAGATGGACCGGATGGCGCCGGTCATCGCACGCCCGTCGAATCGGGACGGCGGGATTTGAACCCGCGACCCCCTGCTCCCAAAGCAGGTGCGCTACCAAGCTGCGCCACGTCCCGTGGTGGCGAGGCTACCTCAGGCCACGACCGACCGGTGCACGCCGGCCACGTCGACGTCGGCCCCGAGCACCTGGAAGCCCTTGTCGAGACGCGCCATCACCACCGTCGCCTCACCTGACCCGTCGGGACCCGAGATGAAGGCCTCGACGCTCACCTGACCGGCGCCCTTCCCCGCGGGCGGCACGCTCGGGATGGTCACCTTGATGGGTGCACCGATCATGTCGGCGACGGCGCGGTTGTTCATGAGGAATTCCTCGGCCACCGGCCCGGGCTGTGTGCGCCGGCGGCGCTCGATGAACCAGAGGATGAGGACGGCCATGAGGAACAGGTACGCCATCACGCCCGCAGCCACGCCCTCGGAGTTGGCGAAGCCGGTGCGCGCGAGGATGAGCGCCACAACGGCGTAGACGGCGAAGAACCCGATGCCGAGAATGACGATGGCACGGGTGAGCCCGCCGGCCAGGAGACGCCGGATCACGCCTCACCCCCCTGCCACGACTCCGCAAGGCGCCCGAGCGTCGACCGGTAGCGGGCCACCGACTCCTCCTGGCCCAGAAGCTCGAGGCTCTCGTAGATGCCGGTGGAGATGGGCTGACCCGTGACGGCGATGCGCTGGGGCTCGAGGAACTCCCGGGCCGTGAGCCCCTGGATGTGCAGCTGGTCGGACAGGGCGTCCTTGATGGCGTCGCTCGTGAACTCATCCAGCACCTCGAGGCGCCCGAGCCCGCCGCCGATGCACTGGATGGACTTCTTGACGTCCTCCTCCAGCACGGCGAGGGCCTCGGGGTCGAACTGAAGCGGCCGGAACAGCCACCCGGCAAGGCGGTCGTACTCGCTCAGGCGGCTGAGCTTGCGCTGCACGAGCGGTGCGGTGCGCCGCGCCAGCTCGGGCGCCTGCGGGTCCTTACCCTCGAAGTACCCGGTCGACTCGAGGTAGGCCACCAGGGCGTCGGCGAACTCGCCCGGGTCCATGGCGCGCAGGTAGCGGCCGCTCATGACCTCGAGCTTCTTCAGGTCGAACACCGCAGGGCTCTTCGACACCCGCGATACGTCGAAGCGCTCGATGAGCTCCTCGATCGTGAACGTGGTGGTCTTGTCGTCGTACGACCACCCCAGCAGTACCAGAGCGTTGCGCACCGGCTGCGGCAGGAAGCCGTCGGCTTCGAGCTCCTCCACCGACGCCGCGCCGTGGCGCTTGGACAGGCGCTTCTTGTCGGTGCCGAGGATGAGCGGCACGTGGGCGTACTGGGGCGGCTCGCCACCCAGCGCGCGGATCACCAGCATCTGCTTGGGCGTGTTGCTGATGTGGTCCTCGCCGCGGATGACCCGCGTGACCTCCATCAGCATGTCGTCCACCGCGGCCGCGAGGTTGTAGGTGGGGGTGCCGTCGGAGCGGGCCACCACGAAGTCCTCGATCTGCGCGTGGTCGAAGGTGACCGTGCCGCGCACCATGTCGTCGATGACGGTCTCGCCGGGAAGCGGGACGGCGAAGCGCCACACCGCGGTGCGCCCCTCGGCCCCGAACGCCGCGATCTCCTCGGGCGTGTACTCGCGCCGGCCACGCACCACGGGTGCCCTCTTGTTGGCACGGGCCTCCGCGCGCATGGCGTCGAGCTCCTCGGCCGTCTCCCATGCGGCGTACACCGCGCCCGCCGCCTTCAGCTTGTCGATGCAGTCGCGATAAATGGCATCGCGCTCGCTCTGGCGGAAGGGGCCCTCGTCCCAGTCGAGGCCCATCCACCGGAGCACCCGGAGGATCTCGGCCTCGCTCTCGGGCGTGGAGCGCTCGCGGTCGGTGTCCTCCATGCGCA
>JBIIQA010000039.1:0-10675 GCA_044342355.1 Miltoncostaeaceae bacterium
ATCGCAACCGGTATGAACGAGATGGCGAGCCACAGGCGCCACTTGCCGACGAAATCGAACTTCCACCGCGGCTCGCGCACATCGAGTCCGACGGCCTTCGAGTCGGTGAAGACCTTCGTGCTCGACACGCCCTCGATGATGAGACGGGTCACCACGACGGCGGTGAACAGCGAGATGATCACACCGATCATCAGGGTGAAGGCGAAGCCCTTGGGGCCGGCCGTGCTGAACAGGAAGATGACCGCCGCGGTGAGGAAGGTCACGACGTTCGCGTCGATGATCGCGCTGAGACCCTTCGTGTACCCGGTGCGCATCGCCGATTTCAAGCTGCGCCCTGCGCGGGTTTCCTCCCGCATGCGTTCGAAGATCACCACATTGGCGTCGGACGCCACTCCGATGGTGAGGATGACGCCGGCGATGCCCGGCAACGTGAGGGTGATGGGCACAAGAACGACGACGGCCACGAAGAACAACGCGTAGAGGATGAGCGCGGCAGCGGCGATGAGGCCGAGAAGCCGGTAGTACGCGATGAGGAACAGCACGACCAGCAGGAGGCCGGCGAGGCCCGCGATGAGCCCCTGCTGCAGCGACTCGGCGCCGAGCGTGGCGGACACCTGCTTCTGGCTGATGACGTCGAGCCGGATGGGGATTGCGCCCGAGTTCAGCTGGTCGGCGAGCGTGCGGGCTTCGTCGGTGGTGAAGCCCCCGGAGATCTGTGCCCCGTTGTTGCCGCTGATGCCGTTCGGGTACTGCCGGAAGTCGACCGTGGGATTGCTGATGATGCGGCCGTCAAGGACGATGGCGAAGCTCTGCAGATCCTGGCGGAGGGAGCCCCTCTGGGCGAGGTCACGGGTGACCTCCTGGAACGACTGGGACCCACGCTCGGTGAACTGCATGGTGACGATCGGCTCCTGGTCACCCCCCTGGGAGCCGCTGTCAAAGCTCTGAGCCGCCGACGTGATGTCGCGACCGGTGAGCGCCGGCTTGTCCTGCATCAGCACGTACACCGTGCGCGACGGGCTATCGGCCCTCGTGGGGTCGAGCTGCTGGCGATCGCTGTAGATGACGAGGCCCTTGGGGACCGTGACGAGTTCCTGGCCCGACGGCACCGTGCCGTTCGATTCCCGGAGGAGCGACGATTTCTCGTAGTCGGGGCCGGCCACGAGGTCATGCGTCGCGTTCTTCTTGAACAGGTAGTAGGTGGCCTGCCCCTCGACGGGCGGACGCGGGGTGGTGCGCTGCGCCCTCTGGGTCATCTTCCAGAGGCTCGGGTCCTGCGCGACGACATTGGCCTGATAATCCGTGAACACCAGCTGGGCCGGCCGGATGAGATCCTCCACCACCTGGTCGGGGTTCCGGGCGCCCGGCAGTGACACCACGATCTGGTCGTTGCCCTGGGTCTGGATCTCGGGCTCCGACACGCCGAACGCGTCAACGCGGTTGCGGATGACCTCGACCGAACGGTCAATGGCCTGCTGGTTGACCTCGGAGTCCCGGGTGGCCTTGCCCTGAAGGACCACCTCGACGCCGCCCTGCAGATCGAGCCCGAGGCTGAACGGCCGGATGGACACGGCAATAGCCGCCGCGGCGACCAGTCCGATCACCACGAGCAGGAACAGGAATGAGCGGCGGCCGGTGCTCACCGGCCCACCGCGCTCACGACATCACAGGGAATTGCGCGCCTACTCGGTGGCGGGCCCGTCGGAGGCCGCCCCGGCCTCCGCGTCACCCGTCGTCTTGCGGGCGATCGCACCCTGCGAGACGCGGATGTCGACATCCTCGGCGACCTGCAGGATGATGGTCCCGCCGTCCTCCACCTCGGAGACGATTCCGTAGATGCCCGATGTGGTGATGATCTCCTCACCGGGCCGGAGCGAACGGGAGAGCTCCTCGAGCTCGCGTCGCCTTCTCTGCTGCGGCCTGATGCCGACGAAGTAGATCAGGGCAACGAAGATGATGATGTAGATGGGCAGAAGGACCGCTGACGACATGCGGGATTCGGCCTCCGGTACGGGGTTCAGGACGACGGCAGGCTAGCAGTGACCGCAGCGCCCGGGGGGCGACCCGGGGGCGCCGTTACCCGTGGTACGTTGCCCCCCCGTGAGGAGCCTCTCCATCGCGATGGTCACCGAGTACGCCTACCCCGTTCTGGGCGGTGTCAGCGAGCACGTGCACTTCCTCTCGCGGGAGCTCGCGCACCGTGGCCACGACGTCACCATCGTCACCGGCAACATCGGCGATGCCGGCGAGGTCGCCGCACTCGATCGCGAGGCCCATCGGCTGCACGGGTACCGCACCACGCGAATCGGCCGATCCGTGCCGGTCGTGGCCAACGGCTCGATCGCCCGGCTCACCGTCGGGCTCGGCATCAAGCACCAGATCGCCTCGGCGATCCGCGGCATGGACGTGGTGCACGCGCAGGGCCTTGCCTCCCCCACCCTCCCCATGGGCGTGCTGCGGGTGTCGACGGCACCGTGCACCGTCGGCACATTCCACACGTACTTCGACGAGGGGCACTGGATGTACGCGCGCATCGGCAGGTATGTGCGCACGTCACTGGCCCGACTCGACCGCCGCATCGCGGTGTCAGAGGCCTGCATCACCGCCCTGTCCCCGTACTTCCCCGGAGACTGGGACGTCGTGCCCAACGGCATCGACTGCGGGCTCTACCGGCCTCTCCATGCTGATGAGACGCGCCCCCCGGGGCCCCCGCGCATTCTCTTCGTCGGGCGCTTCGACCCCCGCAACGCGCTGGGCGACCTGCTGGAGGCCGCGGCGATCCTGCACGGCGAGGGCCGGGACTTCACGGTGCAGGTCATCGGCGACGGCCCGGCCCGGCCCGTCTACGAGCGGAAGGCACGGAGCCTCGGCATCTGGGACCGCGTGGAGTGGCTCGGACTCCTCAATGAGGAGCGTCCGCGCTTCTACCGCGAGGCCGACGTCATGGCCGCCCCGTGCGTGCTGGCGTCCTTCGGCGTGGTGCTCCTCGAGGCTCTCGCATCCGGCACTCCCGTCGTGGCTGCCGACAACGTGGGCTTCCGTCAGGTGATCCGTGGCGACGTTCCCGGGCGGTTCGTGCCGCCGCATGACCCCGCCGCGCTCGCCCGGGGCCTTGCCGAGGTGCTCGACGACCCCGAGCGCTCGGCCCGGGTGAGCGTGCAGGGCAGATCCGCGGTCGCCGCGGAATTCGACTGGCCCCGCGTCACCGACCGCATCGAGCAGATCTACCTCGAGATACTGGAGGCGAAGCTGCCCGCGCCCGTCGCCGCCAGTGCCTGACTAGGCCACCGACCCCCAGCCCGCAGCGCCGCCGCCGAACAGCGGCTCCTGGGCGGTGACCTCACGCGGCACGTCGAGGCCAAGGTGGATATAGGCCCGGGGGGTGGCCACACGACCGCGCGGGGTGCGGGCGAGCAGCCCCTGCTGCAGCAGAAATGGCTCGTACACGTCCTCGATCGTGTCGGGTGATTCGCCCACCGCATCGGCGAGGGTGCCGAGGCCGGTCGCCCGACCGGAGAACGTCACCGCGAGATGGGTGAGGATCTTGCGATCGAGGTCATCGAGCCCGGCGGCGTCCACCTCGAGCAGGGCCAGCGCCGTCTCGGCGGTGGGGCGGTCGACGCGCCCGAGCGACTTCACCTGCGCCACGTCACGCACGCGGCGGAGCAGGCGGTTGGCGATGCGGGGGGTCCCGCGCGAGCGGCTGGCAATCGCGAGCGCGCCATCCGGCGCCATGTCGACCGACAGGAGGTCGGCCGACCGCTGGATTATCTCGGCGAGGTCGGCGGGGCCGTAGTAGTCGAGCCGCTGCACCACCCCGAACCTGTCGCGCAGGGGCGTGGTGAGAAGGCCCGACCGGGTCGTGGCGCCGACGAGCGTAAAGCGCGGGAGATCGAGCCGGAGGGTGCGCGCCTGCGGCCCCTGACCGAGCACGACGTCGAGCTGGAAGTCCTCCATCGCGGGGTAGAGCACCTCCTCGACCGAGCGGTTGAGGCGGTGGATCTCATCGATGAACAGAACGTCACCGGGGGCGAGCGCCGTGAGGATCGCGGCGAGATCGCCCTTGCGCTCGAGCACGGGACCGCTCGTGATGGTGATCTCCACACCCATCTCCGACGCGAGGATGAGCGCCAACGATGTCTTGCCCAGACCGGGCGGGCCGGCGAGGAGGACATGGTCAAGCGCCTCCTGGCGCTGACGCGCCGCCTCGAGAAAGATGCCGAGTTGCTGCCGCACGGACGCCTGACCGATGAACGCGTCAAGCGACGTGGGGCGCAACGAGGTGTCGAACTCGCCCTCGCCGGGCGCCACGTCCGGGCGTGCGATGCGCTCGTCATCCATCAGCGGCCCAGCGCGGCGAGGCCGTGACGGATGAGCGCCTCCTCGTCGAGGCCATCCTCAGCCGATGAGAGCGCCGATTCGATCTCGTCCGGAGAGAACCCAAGGGCGATAAGGCCGTCGCGGGCTCCGCCGCGGGGGGTACCGGCGATCGAGGGCATGGGGCCCCCGGCGATGCCCACCTTGTCGCGGAGCTCGAGGATGACCCGCTCAGCGGTCTTCTTCCCCACCCCCGGTGCAGCGGTGAGGAAGGCGGCATCGCCGCTCCCGATCGCGACCGCGAGCGCCTGGGGCGTGTCCATGCCGCAGACGGCCAGCGCCATGCGCGGGCCCACCCCGCCCACGCTGATGAGCGCCTCGAAGAGCAGCCGCTCGGGGTCGTCGAGAAACCCGTAGAGGTCAAGGGCATCCTCGCGCACCACCAGGTGACTGCGCAGCATGATGTCCCCGCCTACCGGCGGAAGCGCAGCCCGGGTGGTGTCGGACACGCGCACCAGCAGGCCCATGCCGCCCATTGACACCACCACGCCATCGGTGTCGACATGGGCGAGTTGTCCCCGTACGAAGCGGATCATGCGGCGGAGGTTATCGCCGCTCCCGGATGCCGATGGCGGCCTGCAGAGGGCCCGACGATGCGTGGCAGATGGCCGCTGCAATGGCGTCCGCCGAGTGGTCGGTATCCGCATGCACCCCGGTGATGCGCGCCACCATGCCCCGCACCTGCTGCTTGTCGGCGCGGCCGTTGCCCGTGACCGACTGCTTGATGGCCGTGGGCGTGTACTCCGTCACGGCCACGCCGGCGCGGGCACAGGGCACCAGGAGTGCACCCCGTGCCGCGGCCATACCCATGGCCGCCTTGCTCACGGGGTGAACGAAGAAGGCCTCGATCGCGGCGGCATCGATGTGCGTCCCGGCGATGACCCCGGCCAGCCCATCGTGCAGCTGCAGGAGACGCTCCTCGGTGGGCGTCGAGGGCTTCGTCCGGATCGTGCCATGGGCGATGACCTCGAACCTGCTGCCCACCCGGCGCACCACGCCGTAGCCGGTATTGGCGAGCCCGGGGTCGATGCCGAGCACCACCATCTAGCCGGCGACCGCCTCCATGACCTCTTCGGAGATGTCGAAGTTCGCGTAGACGTCCTGGACGTCGTCGTTCTCCTCCAGGTCGTCGAGCAGGCGCAGCAGTTGCCGGGCCTCCTTCTCGCCGGTCTCCACCGTCGCCTTGGGCAGCATGGTGATGTCCACCGATGCCATCGCGAAGCCTGCGGCCTCGAGACCACCGCGTACCTGAGCCAGCTCGGTGGGCTCGGTGACCACCTGCCACTGCGAGCCATCCGCGCTGATGTCCTCCGCACCCGCCTCGAGCGCGGCGTCCATGAGGCCCTCCTCGTCGACGCCGTCGCCATCGATGAGGATGACGCCCTTGCGCTCGAACTGCCACGCCACGCTGCCGGGGGTGCCGAGCTCGGAGCCGCTCTTGGTGAACGCATGCCGCACATCGCTGGCGGTGCGGTTGCGGTTGTCGGTGAGAGCCACGCAGATGATGGCGACACCACCGGGCCCGTAGCCCTCATAGGTGACCGTCTCGTAGTCAACGGCGTCTGCGCCGCCGCCGGTGCCCTTCTGCACCGCGCGCTCGATGTTGTCCTTGGGCATCGAGTTGGCCCGTGCCTTCTCGATTGCCGTGGCGAGTGCCGCGTTCGATACGGGATCGCCCCCGCCCTCCCGGGCGGCGACCGTGATCGCCCTGCTCAGCTTCGAGAAGAGTTGGCCGCGCTTGGCGTCGGCCGCGCCCTTCTTGCGCTTGATGGTGGCCCACTTGCTATGCCCCGACACGGGTGTCCTCCTTGTGCTCTGGTGACGCCCCGGCTGCCCGTGCCCGGATCCCGTCGACGAACAGGCGATGCAGCCGCCTGTCGTCGGTGAGCTCCGGATGGAATGCCGCGACGATGCGCGTGGCGTCTCGCGCGGCCACCGGGTGCCCCCCGTACTCGGCGAGCACCTCGACCGACGGGCCGGCATGCTCGATCCACGGGGCACGGATGAAGATACCGCGTACGGGCGGATCACCCAGCACCGGCACGTTGACATCGGCCTCGAACGAGTTCAGCTGGCGCCCGAAGGCGTTGCGGCGCACGGTGATGTCCATGCCGCCGATCAGTGGCTGATCACCGCGATCGGTCTGCCGTGCCAGCACGATCATTCCGGCGCATGTACCGAACACCGGAAGGCCTTCTGCGATGCGCGTGCGCAGGGCCTCGAGAAGCCCCGAGCGCCCTGCCACGAGGCCGAGGGTCGTGGACTCCCCACCCGGGATGACGAGGCCGTCAATCCCCTCGAGGTCGGCGGGCAGGCGCACCCGTGACGTACGGGCTCCGACGTCGGCCAGAGCGGCCTCGTGCTCGGAGACGGCCCCCTGCACGGCGAGTACGCCGATGCGGGGACGGGTGGGTGCCCCGGCGCTCACCAGCCCCGGGTCTGCAGCAGTCCGGCCTCGCCGAGCTCGGCGATCTCGATACCGGGCATCGCCTCGCGCAGGCCGCGCGACACCCGGGCCACCACCGCGGGGTCATCCCAGTGCGTCGTGGCCTCGACGATCGCGCGCGCGCGGGCCGGCGGATCCTCGCTCAGGAAGATTCCGCTGCCCACGAAGACCCCCTCGCAGCCCAGGTACATCATGAGCGCGGCGTCCGCGGGCGTGGCGATGCCCCCTGCCGAGAAGTTGACCACCGGAAGACGGCCGTGCTCGCCCACCCACTCGATGAGTTCAAGTGGGGCAGCCATCTCCTTGGCGATGGCGAATCGCTCCTCCGTGGTGGCACTGGCCACACGGCGGATGTCCTGCGTGATGGTCTTCATGTGCCGGACGGCCTCGACCACGTTGCCCGTGCCCGCCTCCCCCTTGGTGCGGATCATCGCGGCCCCCTCGGCAATGCGGCGCAGGGCCTCGCCCAGGTTGGTGGCCCCGCACACGAACGGGATCGTGAACTGCCGCTTGTCCACATGGCTGGCCTCATCGGCCGGGGTGAGCACCTCGGACTCATCGATGTAGTCCACCTCGAGCGCCTGCAGCACCTGGGCCTCGAGGTGGTGCCCGATACGGCACTTGGCCATGACGGGAATGCTCACGGTCTCCTGGATCCCGATGATCATCTCGGGGTCGCTCATACGCGCCACGCCGCCGGCCTTGCGGATTTCGGCGGGAATGCGCTCGAGTGCCATGACGGCGCAGGCGCCGGCGTCCTCGGCAATCTTCGCCTGCTCGGCGTTGACGACGTCCATGATGACGCCGCCCTTGAGCATGCGGGCAAGGCCCGCCTTCACCGTCTCGGTACCGGTGGCACCGTTGTTCGTGCCGTTGCCTGCGACGTCGTCGCCCACTGAGCTCCACTCCTGATCGGAAATCCGCACGAAGTGTAGAACGGCCGGAGCCCCGAGGGGCACCTCTTTGGCGATGGTGCCGCTAGGCGGGGATAGCCGTCAGGGCCCTGCGGGGCACCTGATGCGCAGTGATCCCGTGGGCCAACGCCTGGGCCACGGCGACAAAGGCGGTGAGACTGGGTTCGCCCCCACGCTGCTCGGCGGGCACCACGCGTACCACGGGGGCACGTGCTGCCGCCGAAAGGCTGGAATCCACAAGGGCAACAGCCGGCGCTCCGGCGGAGCGGGCGGCAGCGACGGCGTACTCGGCCACACGGGTGTCCTTGCCCACCGAGACGGCGATCAGGCCACCGCCGCGGGCGAGGGCGCCCAACCGCATCCGGATACGCGGTTCGCCGGAATCCACCACCACGACCTCGCGTCCGCCACGGGCAAGGCGCTCCTCCAGCAGCGCGAGCACCGGACGGGCGGCCGCATCACCGGCCACGACGATGGGGGCCACCATGGCCAACGGGGCGATGAGTGGCTGCACGCCCTCCTGCCCGAGGCGCGCCGCGACATCCTCGAGCGCGAGTCGGTCGGAGTCGAGGACCTGCACCCGGCCGGGTGCACCCGGTGGCCCCACCGCACGCACGCCGAGTCCGGGGCGGTGGGCCTGGCGCACCGTGCGCTGCAACTCTGGGTACCCGGCATAGCCGAGCGCCTGCGCGAAGCGCACGACGGTGGCGGGACTGCAATGGGCCGCGTGCGCGACCTCGTGGGCCGAGACGAGCGGGAGTTCCGCGAGGTGATCAACCAGGTAGCGGGCCAGCGCCTGCTGGGCCGGACTGAAACGCTCGTAGTCGCGGCGGAGGATCTCGGCGAGTTCATTTGCGTCGGGTGGCACGGGCGACAGTTTCGACAGGAATGCCTCCGCCCCTTCCCGACCCTTCTACGATGGTCAGGTGCTTCGCATCATCGCCACGCTCTCGCTCCTCGTCGCCCCCGCCGGGGCGGCAGGGATCGCGGCGTGGCTTCCCCCATCGGCGCTGTCACCGGCCACCCGCGGTGGTGGCGTCCCCGCCGCGGCCGGGAACGATGCGGGCCGCGCCGTGGCGGCATGGGCCACGGCGTCCGGGGTACTGGTGACCGTGCGCACCCCGGGTGGTCCGTGGTACTCGCCGGTGAGGGTGCCCGGCAGCGGCCGTGGCGCAGCGGATGTATCCGTCGCCATGACCCGCGACGGACTCGCCGCCGTCACATGGATCCAGACCGGGCGTGTCTGGGCCAGCATCAGTCCTGATCGGCGCCGGTTCCTGCCGGCCGTGGCGCTCTCCCCGCGCGGCCCGCTGGCCACATCGTCGCGCGTCGCGTTCGGTCGCGGGTGCGCTCCGCTCGTGGCGTGGTCGAGCGAGGCTCCCGGGGCCGGATCCTCCGTGCGCGCCGCATGCGGGACCGGGTCCGGCCGCTTCCGTGCACCTCTCACCCTGTCGGCCCCCGGTGAGAGGGCCTCTGCACCGGCGGTTGCGGGAAGCCGGGCCGGCAGCATCGTCGTCTGGCGGCAGGACGATGGAGGGCGGTACCGGGTGCGATCGGCAACCCGCGGCCCGGCAGGCGCGTTCTCCCCACCCGACACGGTCTCGCCCGCGGGAACCGCGGTGGTGGTGGACCCCTCGGTCGCGCTCGCGCCCGACGGCGTGGCGATCTCCGCATGGACGCTGACGCAGGGCTCCACCGTCGTCGCCCAGGCGGCGTACCGACCCGTGACCGGGGGCTGGACGCGGCCCGACGACCTCTCACAGCCCGCAGATCAGGTGCGCGGTGCGCGGGTGGTCGTGGACGCGACGGGGGCGGCGCTGGCGGCGTGGACCCGCGCCGGCGTGGTGCAGATATCCGACCGCATCGCGGGCGGCGCATGGACCACCCCCCGCGACCTGTCGGATTCCGCCGTCACCGCCGGTCCGCCGCGACTCGCCGTGAGCGGCTCCGGGGCAGCGGTCGTCACGTGGGCTGCCGCATCAGGGAGCACGTACATCGCACAGGCGGCGCTGCGTCCGACAGGTGGGCGCTTCACGGCGGCCTCTACGATCTCGGACCCCGGGCGTCCCGCGGTCGCCCCCCAGCCGGCCATCGGCGATGACGGCATCGCGCCAGTGGTCTGGCAATGGACCGATCCGGCCGCTGATCCCGCGATCGCGCGCTCTGGCGTGATGGCGGCCTCAGGCATCTCCGGCACCGATATCCCCGGAGCCGCGATCGTGGTCGACCTGCTGGCCCGCCCCGCCCGGGTGCGCCCGGGGCAGGCCATCCGCATCACCTTCGGCCTGTCCGCCCCCTCCCGCGTACGGCTGACCGCGCGGCGGGTCGGCTCATCACGCACGAGCGGCGCGATTGCGCTGGGGGGCGCCGGGGGGGCCAATGTCCTCGTGCTCGAGGGCAGCCTCGGCGGCGCATCGCTCGGCCGTGGGCGATGGGTGATCACGGCCACGCCCCGGGGCGGCGTTCCACGCTCGCTCGTCCTCGTTGTGGTTTAGTCCACGACCGTGCCGACCGCTTCGCCGATCATCCGCGACCTCGCCATCAACGGTGGGGCCCTCACCGCTGTGGGCGTCGGCGGCGTCGTCGCCGCCGCCTTCGCCGTTCCCGGCGGCGCGCCCACGGCGATCATCCCATTCATCATCGTGGCCCTCGTCTTCGGGCTGGCGCAGGTCGTGGTCAGCGGTGGCTGGCTGAGAAAAGCCGTGGCCGACGCCGCGAGCCCCCCCGACGGCCTGGCGACAGAGGGCGATACCGCGACCCTGCGCAGGTGCGCCATGCCCGCAATCCTGGCCGTGATCCTGGTGGTGATCGCCCTGTTCGTCTGGCCCCAATTCGCCGCCCTGCTCTCCGGGCTCTCATTCGCCGCCGGCATGACCGATCTGAGGTCACGCCAGTGGATCCGCGCACTGCAGGCAGACGAGGGCCTGATCGTGCTCCG
>JBIIQA010000196.1:0-2711 GCA_044342355.1 Miltoncostaeaceae bacterium
TCTCCGAGGTCACCGACCTGCTGGGTGTGGTCACCGGGCCCCCGGTCGCCTCCGCCACGGTGCGCCACGTGGAGGTGCTGCTTCTGCAGCCGCAGCTCGTGACCGTGGTCGTCATCACCTCGATGGGGGATGTCGCCAAGCGCCTCTTCGCCTTCGACCGGCCGGTCGATACGGGCCTTGCCGAGTGGGCCGCGGCGTTCCTGAACGAGCGCGTGCAGGGCCTCGCGGTGGGTGCGCGCAGCATGGCGGCGCGCCTGGCCGATCCGTCGCTCGGACCCGTGGAGCAGGCATTCATCGATTGCCTGTCGCCGGCACTCGTCGACCTGCAGGAGGATCGGGCGGTGTACGTGTCGGGGCAGGCGCGGGTTCTGGCGGGAGGTCGTCGCGGCGAGATCGCCGACATCGACGGCCTCATGCGCGCGCTCGAGGAGCGCTATGCGCTGCTCGCGGTGCTGCGCGGGGCCCTCGATGGGCAGCGCACCTACCTGCGTATCGGATCGGAGCTGCCGTCGGACCTGTCCGGGGTATCGATCGTCGCCGCCGGGTACGGTCCCCCGAGGGGCAATCTCGGCGCCGTCTCGCTCATCGGGCCGGTGCGCATGGATTACGCCCTGGCGATCGCGACGGTGCACGAGGCCTCTCGCGCCCTGTCGTCCTACGTGGAGGACGTGTACGGGTGAGTGAGGATCCTCGGTTCGAGATCCTGGAGGTCTGGCGGCGCCCGCTCGGCGATGGCGGCGAGGCTGCCGTGCGCGTGCTCGCCCGGGTGGAGTCGGGTGCGTACGGCCCCGAGGAGTACGCGGTGGGGGTGAGCGTCGACCCCGACTCCGTGTTCGACCCGGCATCGGAGGAGACCGATGTGTTCTCGGGGCTCACCTTCGCCGAGGCGCACTGGGTCGCTGCGGTGATCGCCAGCAACGAGGGCCAGGCCGAGGATGCCGAGGCGCTGCTGTTCGACCTGCGCGTCCCGGTTGACCTCGAGTGGCGCGACATCGACCTCGCCTCGGTGGTGGTGGAGCCCGGCGGCGTTCGCTCGACGCCGCTGGTGCCCTGGGCGCCCATCGACGCGCCCGCATCGACCCAGTGGGCCATCGCCACGTACACCCTCGACTGCGGCCACCAGGCCGTGGAGATGTTGCGGCAGGACCCCGATTCGGCACCCTTCTGGATCGAGGAGGGCGCCGTGGATCACCTTGCCGCGCGCGATGCCCGCAGCCTGGCCCGCATGTTGCTCGAGGCCGCCTCGCTGCAGGAGGCCCGGGGTCTGCTCGAGTCGGCGCAGGCCAACCTCGCCACCCATCCGGAGGACCACGCCGGGGAGGACGATGCCGACCACGCGTGATTACTACGAGCTGCTGGGCCTGTCCCGGGGCGCATCGGAGAAGGACATCAAGTCGGCGTTCCGCCGGCTGGCGCGCGAACTGCATCCCGACGTCAACCCCGATCCCACGGCCGAGGAGCGCTTCAAGGAGGTCGCCGAGGCCTACGAGGTGCTCTCCGACCCCGACCAGCGCTCCCGGTATGACCGCTTCGGACACGCCGGGGTGCATGGCGCATCGGCCGGAGGGGGCGGTGGCGCGCAGGGCTTCGGATCATTTCAGGACATCTTCGACACCTTCTTCGGCGGCGGTGGCGGCGCGGGCGGCGGCGCGCAGGCGGGTGATGATGTCCTCGTCACCACCACGGTGTCGTTCGTGGAATCGGCGACAGGCACGGAGACCGAGGTGTCGGTGGAGCGCGTCGACGCGTGCGGCACCTGTGAGGGCAGCGGGGCCACCCCCGGCAGCGAGGTGCGCACCTGCGATACGTGCCGTGGGCAGGGTCAGGTGCGACAGGTCGTGAACACGGCCCTCGGCCAGATGGTGCGCGCACGCGCGTGCCCGGCCTGCGGCGGCCGCGGCCGCGAGATCGCCGACCCCTGCGGCGACTGCCGCGGCCGTGGCCGCGTACGCGCGCGCTCGACGGTGTCGGTGAAGGTTCCCGCGGGCATTGCCACCGGTCAGCGCATCCGGCTCTCGGGCCGTGGCGGCGCGGGTGACCCGGGGGCACCCGCGGGCGATCTGTACGTCGAGGTGAGGGTGACCCCTGACGAGCGCTTCGTGCGCGACGGCCTCGACATCGTGCACGAGACCGCGATCCCCATCACGGCGGCGATGGTGGGCACGATGATCTCCGTTCCCACAATCGAGGGCGAGCACGAGCTCGACATACGCGCGGGCATCCAGCCGGGCGAGGAAATTCGTCTTCGCGGCAAGGGGTTCCCGGTGGTGCACGGTCGCGAGCGGGGCGACCACGTGGTGATCGTCGGCGTGCGCATACCGCGCGTCACCACCGACGAGGGCCGGGAGGCGCTGAAGCCGCTCACCGAATACCTCGAGGAGATGGGGGACGATGGCGATGACGAGGGGTTCTTCGGGCGCCTCCGCCACGCTTTCCGCTGACCGGGTGATTCGCCTCACGGCCATCGTCGCCGCGGCTGACGCCGATCTTGCGGTGGCGGAGTGTTACGCCCTCACCGGCGTGGGCTGCATGCAGGGTGACGCGCGCGACGGACTCGTGAGGATCGACGCATGGATGCCCGCCGCCGACTGCCCCGGGGGAGGAGCGCTCGCCGCGCACCTCGCCGGCGCAGGCATTGCCGCCGATGTCTCCGAGGCGGATGAGGGCAACGCGTGGCGCAGTGCGCTGCGCGACTTCCACCAGCCCGTCGT
>JBIIQA010000060.1:0-8224 GCA_044342355.1 Miltoncostaeaceae bacterium
GGCGGCGGTGATGCCTTCCGGCACCGGCTGCGTCGCGGGACCGAACGATCCGGCGATCCATTCGTCGAGGCCGTGTGCGGGGATCGCCCCGTGGCGGGTGGCCACAACGCTGCCCCTTTCCATCAGTGCCACGGCGGGCACGGCCGACGGGCTCACGCTGATTCCGCGTGGCCAGAGCTCGTCCGTGCGAATGGCCCAGTCCTCCGGCCCCCACATCTCCACGAAGACGAGGAGCACGTCGGGGCGTGCCTCGCCGATGGCCTCGAGACTCGCGCCGGTCACCTGGCATGCGGGGCAGACCGGCCGGCCGATCACGATCACCGCGCGTTCCGCGGCCTCGACCTCCGCCATGCGTGCGGGCAGGTTCCGGCCGTCGGTGTCAATGCGGTTTGCCATTCCTACCCCGCCCTTCTCAGCACGCCGGTGGACACCTCGCCGCCACCGGTCCAGCGGTAGGCCAGCCGCCCGTCGGAGCGCAGGCGAAGCGTTGTGGTACCAGTGCCCACGCATACGGTGCTCGACGAACGGACTATGCGCTCCCCGAAGGTGGCTGCGCGCTGCGTACCCGCGCCGAGCGGGGTGAGCACGCCTCCGCACGAGAGGGGCGCCGCATAGGTGCTCGACCCCGGGAGGTCGCCACGCCGCACGCCGTTCACCCGGATCCGCGTCCGCATGGCACCGAGGCCGCCCTGCTGGATGTTCCCTGTCCATGTGCCTGATATCCCGGTGGGCACGAGGTACGCCACGGATCCTCCGGAGCCCTTCGTCCAGGCGTACCGCAGGCGCCCCCCGCTCGCAGCCGAGAGCCGGACGGTGCCAGCCGTGATGCACTTCGAGTCTGCGATGTCGCTGGTGATGTATTCGGTGAAGCTGGTGACCCGTCCGGTGGTGGACACGGGCGACCATATGCCGCGGCAGTTCACCGGCGCGCCGAGGATCACCTTCCCCGTGGGGCGCCCCGTCGCCGATACGGCGATGTCGGCCGAGATGGGGAACGTGAAGCTCGCCTGGGTCGTACTGGCTGCCGTGCCGGTCCAGGCCCCGGAGAGCAGTGCCGTTCCGGGCCACGACGTGCGCCCGCCATCGGCACTGGCGGGGGTGGCCACGATGGGGATGGTGAATACCGTGGCGACGGCCAGTGCTGTAGTGATGGGTGATGTCACCGGTTCTCCTCGATCGGGGGGATGCCCTCGCCCTGGGCGACTGCCTCGGCCTGGGCCTCGGCCGCCTCGAGGGCCTCTTCGCGCGCGACCATCCGGCGCTCCCGGATGAGCACGATGAATCCTACGAGGATGGCCACCCCGATGGCGACTGCGAGCGCCACCCATACCTGCCCGGCGAAGGCCTTTCCCGCGAAGTAGCCGATCAGCGCGGCCTGGGTCGACCAGACGACGGCCCCGGCGGCATCGAACAACAGGAAGCGCCGGTAGCCCATCCCCCCTGCGCCGCACGCGATGTTGATGCCGATTCGGATACCGGGGAGGAATCGCCCGGTGAACACCAGCGCAGGGCCCTGCCGACGCACCATGCCCTCTGCCGATCGGGTGCGCTTCTCGCCGGCCATTCTCGTGAGCCCGCGGCGTATCGACGGCCCGCCCTTGCGGCCGACCCAGTAGGCGAGCGAGTCGCCGACCACGGCTCCCACCGCGCCCGCGAGGATGACGGCCCAGAGCCACAGATCGCCCGATGCCGCGAATACCGCCCCCGCGACGATGGAGGTCTCCCCGGGGAGAATCGGGAAGATGCCGTCGCCTGCCACCACAAGGAAGATGGCGATGTAGCCATATTCCGCGGCCCAGTCACCAATGGATGAGAAGAACCCGGTCGCGGCGGGAAGCAGGACGACACTGGCGGGGAGGCCCATGCGCTGATGATCGCATGGCGGAGGCAAACCCCGGCGGCGCTCGGTAGCGCGCTTCTGGGTTAGCGTTACGGCATGGGCCGTCTCACCCATGCCGCGGTGTCCCTCGTGGGGTGCCTCGCTCTTGCAGCACCGGCGTTTGCCCAGGATCCAGTGGAGCCGGCGGTTCCCTCGTACGATCCGGCTCCGGCTCCGGCTCCGGCTCCGACTCCCGTCTCCCCGGTCACGCCGAGGCCCGTTGCGCCACCGTCCCCGGTCGCACCGCCGAACGCGAAGCGGTCGTGGGCCGGCCGCCTGCTCGTGGTGGCCACCGCCCGGGCGAATCCCGGCCCCGGCGGCAAGCCACTTCGCCTGCTGCAGCCCATCGCCCCTCTGGGTGCCGGGCCCGTGTGGCTGCAGGTGCGCGGCGTGAAGGTGGTTGCCGGAGTGCGCTGGGTGAAGGTGCTCATGCCGGTCAGGCCCAACGGCTCCACCGGATGGGTGCGGGCATCGGACTTCGTCTTCCGCCCGATTGACCTTCGCATCGACATCGACCTCGGTGATCGCCGGCTCACGCTGTTGCGGAAGGGAAAACGGGTGCGCTCCTGGACCGTCGCCATCGGAACCCCGGAGAACCCCACCCCGACCGGTCGCTTCGCGATCGCCGAGGTCATCCCCACGGGTGATCCGAAGGCCTTCCTCGGCCCCCTCGTGCTGCCCATCACGGGGTTCTCCGACACGCTCAACGAGTTCGCGGGCGGCAACGGGCGGGTGGCCATCCACGGCACCAGCGAACCCGAGCTCATCGGCCAGCGCGTGAGTCATGGCTGCATCCGCATGCGCAATGCCGACGTGCAGGCCCTCACCCGTCTGGTGCGCGGCGGCACGCCGGTCATCATCCGGGCCTGATCCGGCACATACGGCCTGGCCCCGGTGCGGATCGCGCACCTAGCGTGGGTACATGGGTGCGATCGCCGATGCCGCGGTGCGGGTGCTTGTCGAGGGTCCGTGCTCCACGTCGCACCTCGGCCGACGGCTCGCCGCCGACGGTGTCACCCGCGCGCGCAACCCGGATCGCGCGGTGCGCCGCGCCCTGCGCGGTGACCCCCGCGTTATCGAGATCGGGTACGGGCGTGTGGCGATGCGCGAGCACGTGCTGGCAGGGCTCACGCTCACCCGATATGTCGCCGCGCACGAGGCTGTTGACGGGCATGTGGAGGTCGATGACGACCTGTCGCCGATCACGGGAGCCGATGCACCGCAGGTCATGCGCCTGCCCGGCGGCACACCCGCGTATGCCGTGGTGGCACTGCGCGTGACGGATGCGCTGGGCGGGATCACCGCGCTCGCCCGCATCAGCATGCCGCCTGCCCGGCCCGGCGACGAGCGGCTCCTCATCGATGCTCTGGGGCACGGCATCGCCGCCGTGCGCGGGGACCGGCTTCCGGTGGTGCGCCTGCGCGATGCGCTGCTCACCGTCGCCGCCTTCCATGCGGATGCCTTTCGCGTGCCGGGCCGCCCGCTCTCCACCGCGCTGGCAGAGGCGGGGCTCGAGGCGCACCTCGGGTGGGTGGGCCACGCCGGTACCGACTGGGACGCTCTCGACGAGGTGGAGTCCGTTCTGCTGTCGCGGGAGGTGGCCGACCTGGCCTCACGTGGGCACCTGCCACGGGCCATCGAGCGCCAGCGCCGGCTCGTGCGGCTGAACGGCACGCGTGGCCCCGGCGATGCGCATGCCTGCCGCCACCGGCTTGCCGGACTGCTCGACCGGGCAGGGCGCCCGATGGACGCCATCGGCGTACTGGCGTCCCTCGCGCGCATGGGGGATCCCGAGGCGTACTACGCGATGGCCGTTACGCACCTCGGCGCCGGGGATGAGGTCGCTGCGCGCCGCGCGGTGGAGGAGGGGCTCGCGCGGTCCAGCGCACCCGGTCAACGGTTGGTGCGCGAGTGCCTCGCCGACCTCGCCTCGCAACTCGATGGCGAGGCCGCCCTGCAGCGTTTCGCATCACGCACTCCGGGACCTGCCGGATGGATGCGAGCCCCCGTGCCGTTCGCGACATCGGTCGTCGGCGTGGGCCGCGCGCACCTCGTGGAGTGCATCCTCGAAGAGGTGGGGTCGCTCATGTGCGAACCCGACCTGATGCGTCTGCTCCACGTGGTGGCCGCAGCGAGGGCACCGGCGTGTGACGACCTGCTCGCAGTGGCGGCTGTGGTGCTGGAGGGCCCCGCCGCGCTCGTGGCCGCCCGGTATGCCCGGTCCCGTCGCGTCACGTCGCCCGCGGCGCGTGTGCTGTCGCGCCCCATGGCGGCGGCGGCGTGGTCCACTGCGCCCCGCGATGCACCCGGCCAGCAGCAGATCATCCTCGCCGTGGCACGTGAAGGTGGCCGACTGGCCCCGCTCGTGGCACTCATCGAGCATCACGATGCGGGTGAGACGCTCAAAGACGCTTTCTTCCTTCCCGACATGGTGCCTGCGCGTCTGTGGCGTGAGATTCTGGTGCCCATGGCCGATGCGGGTATCGCGCCACGGCCACTGCGCACGTGTGCCGCCCTGCAGGCGGTGCGTGCGGCCGCCGATGCCACGCGCGCCCGGGGATCGACCATTCCATCGCAGCAGCACCAGCCCGTGATGCGCCGCATCCACCGCCTGTGCGACTCCCCACATGGGCCATCCGGGCCCGGCGCGAAGGGGGGCTGGGCGGTCGTCGGCTAGAATGCAAGGCATGCCTGAAGCCCTTCCGCCTGATCTGGAATCCGCCCTCGCCGGCATTGACCCCGAGATGAAGGGGAAGCTGGTCGAGGCATTGGACCCCGTCGCCCCGGATCTCGGACCCCGCGAGGTCGCCGTGCTGCTGAGGCTCGTCGATGGCATCAAGCGCGATGCCTCCGTGCCCGAGCTGAACGCCTTCGTGCGGCTGCTCCCCGTGACCGTGAGCCGGGTCGTGCAACCGGTCATCGAGCCGGCTGAGGTCAACTAGCACCTGCATCCCGCCCGGTTCGCCCGGGCCGCGATACCGTCAGGCCATGAGCCGACACGTCGCCGTCGCCTGCATCCTCGCCCTCGCCCTCGCCGGCGCGGGAACGGCATCGGCACTCGGGCTCCGCGGGGTGGGCAGCGGCTTCGATGGTGCGGTCGCCGTCGTGCAGGCACCGGGTGAGTCGCGACTGCTCGTGGCGGAGCGCCGCGGCGTGGTGCGTCCGATCGGCCGCGATGGCCGTCCCGGGGCTCCGTGGCTCGACATCAGGGGGCGCGTGGGATCCGGGGGCATGGAGCAGGGGCTTCTGGGTCTTGCCTTCGCCCCGGACTTCCGCACATCGGGCCGCGTGTACGTGAACTACACGGACCGCTCGGGCGATACGCGCGTCGCCGAGTTCCGCACACGCCCCGGTGCGGCACGCGTGTCACCGCGCACGGCCCGCGTGGTGCTTGCCCAGGATCAGCCGTTCGACAGCCATAACGGGGGTGCGCTGGCCTTCGGGCCCGACCGCATGCTCTATGTGTCGCTTGGTGATGGGGGCGGGGTCGGCGATCCCGATGGGAATGCGGCGAACCCCCGGAGCCTTCTCGGCAAGGTCCTGCGCATTGACCCCTCGCGTCGCGCGGGCGGCAAGGGCTACGCGATCCCTGCGGGCAATCCCTTCGCGGGTACCGACGGGGCGCGCGCGGAGATCTGGCTGACGGGGCTTCGCAACCCGTGGCGGATGTCGTTCGACCGTGCCACGGGCGACCTCTGGATCGGCGACGTGGGCGAGTACGCGCGCGAGGAGATTGATGTCGCCCGGCGCGGGGAGCGCGGTCTCGACTACGGGTGGAACCGCCGGGAGGGATCGGCCGACTTCCGGGGGGGCGCGCGCACCGCGCGCGAGACCGACCCGGTGGCCGAGTACACGCACGATGACGGCGGGTGCTCCGTGACGGGCGGCTACGTGTACCGGGGCCGCGCGGTCGGGTCACTCGCCGGCCGCTACATCTACGCCGACTGGTGCTCGGGGCGGTCCTGGACCGTGGATGCCGCGCGACCTGGCGCGCCCCGGGAGATCACCCGTGACCTCGGAGTCATCCGCGGGGTGACGTCATTCGGGGAGGACCGCGCCGGCAATCTCTACGTCGTGACCAGCAGCGCCGTGCGTCGCATCACGGCGTAGCCCCCACGCGGCTCACCAGCCCCAGCTCCCCTCGGCTCCCTTGAAGGGGCCGGCGACGTCCGGGGTGATCCAGCCGCCGTAGAAGCCGCCCGGCTGTGCATGCACCGCCGCCCCGTCCACCGTGCAGATGAGGTCACGTGGATAGAACGCGATGTGATCGCGTATGCCGTCGAAGGCGGGAACCGGGTTGCGGTAGCGCCACGCCACCTTCTCGAGGGCCGCATCGCCCACCACGACCGACAGGTAGTCGGCCTGACCCTTCCACTCGCAGATGCTCCGGCCCGGGGCGGGGCGCAGCAGGGCCATGTCGATGTCGCCCGGCGGCAGGTACCACGAGGGCGGGTGGCTCGTCTCCATCACCCGCACGGCACGGCGCGTGTCGGCGACCACCGCGTCACCGAGGCGGATCACCACGTGACGCGATGACTGCTCGGCCCGGGGCGGACGCGGGTAATCCCACGCGGACTCCTGTCCGGGGCCCAGCGGATCGGGTTCGGGTCGATGCGTCCTCATGCATCCCATCCCGCGAGCAGGGCATCCACGATGCCCCTCATGCGCGGCACATCGCCGCTGTCTGCCGCCTCGCGCAGGGCCACGAGCATCTCGGGTGGCGCGGCGAGGAGGGCCTCCGACCCCGCGCTCGACCACCGCACGAGAGCGTGATGCACCACATCGCTCCGCGGTACGCCGAGAGAACGTGCGAGCACGTCGAGGCCGGGCAGCGGATCCACAAGCTGCGACGTGCGCACCTCGGCGCGGAAGTGCCCGCCGGGGTCGAAGGTCTCGGGATCATCCACACCTGCACGGTATCGGGCGCGCCTTCGCTAGCGTGCCCGAGCGTGAGCACTCCACATGAATCCGTTATCCCGAGCAGCGGCTGGGGCGTCGCGCACCTGCTGCTCCGCGCGCATCCCGGTGAGGGCTCGGGCATCGGTATCCAGCATGCCCTGCGCGTCTTCACCGAGGCCGCTCCCGAGAACCAGGTGCGCGCATTCTCGGTGCTCGGCGGCCGTGCCGACCTCGGATTCATGCTGGTGGCGCCGAACCTGCACGACCTCGACATCGCGGTGAAGGGCATTACCTCCGGCCCGGTCGAGGTCGTCTACTCGTACCTCTCCGTCACCGAGGAGAGCGAGTACCGCGCCACCGAGGATGACGAGCGCGCGCGGCTGGTGGAGATGGGAGAGGCCGATGTCGAGGGCGCACTCGCGCAGTGGAACGAGCGCATCGCCCACTACCGCGAGATGCGCGTGCACCCCGACCTGCCCGTGCGAAAGCTCCTGTGCTTCTACCCCATGAGCAAGCGGCGTGACGGCGACGACAACTGGTACGCCCTCTCGTTCGACGAGCGCAAGGCGCTGATGATGGGGCACGGCACGCTCGGACGGAAGTTCGCGGGCCGTGTGACCCAGCTCATCACCGGATCGACGGGGCTCGACGACTGGGAGTGGGGTGTCACGCTCTTCAGCGACGACCTCGCCGCCCTCAAGGAGATCGTCTACGAGATGCGCTTCGACGAGGTGTCCACACGATTCGGCGAATTCGGCGAATTCTTCGTGGGCCTCATCATGGATCCCGCTGCAGTGCTCGAGCGCGCGCGGATTCCTGCCTCATCAGGCCACTGACCGAAGGATGCGATCCGCATCCGTGAGCCATGATCCGCCGTACATGGCGCAGTGCACGAGGATCGGCACCAGCTGGTTGAACTCCCGTCGCTGCTCCCAGCCGGGCGCGGGTGGGAACTCCTCGGCGTAGGCATCGAAGACCCGCGGGGGGAAGCCCCCGAACAGGGCCATCATCGCCAGGTCCATCTCGCGGTGGCCGCCGTAGGCATCGGGGTCGATGAGCACCGGCACCCCGTCCTCACCGATCATGCGGTTGCCGGCCCAGAGGTCGCCGTGCACGCGGGCCGGCGGCTCCGGTGGCCCCAGCAGGTCGGGGAGCCGGGCAAGGGCGTCGTCGAGCAGGCGCCAGGTCCCGGTGGGCAGGTTGCTCGCGTGGGCCAGCGGGATGATGCGGCACTCGGCCAGGAAGGTGGGCCAGTCGTCGCGCGCGTCGTTGGGCACGGGTACCGGTCCCGCGAAGCCGTCCCATGGGGCGCCGAAGCGGTCTGCCCCTGCGCGGTGCATCCGGGCGATGGCGCGGCCGAGTGCCTCCTGCGCGTCGGGGGTGAACTCGCCCCCGTCGATCCATTCGAGCGCCAGCCATTCATCGCCGACGCCGATGACCCCGGGC
>JBIIQA010000003.1:0-33309 GCA_044342355.1 Miltoncostaeaceae bacterium
GTTCATCACGTCGTATGCGCCGCCGTAGGCCTTGCGCGTGATGACGGTGATCTTGGGCACCGTGGCCTCGGCATAGGCGTACAGCAACTTGGCGCCGTGAAGGATGATGCCGCCGTACTCCTGGCTGGTTCCCGGGAGGAACCCGGGCACATCGACGAACGAGATGATCGGGATGTTGAACGCATCACAGAACCGTATGAACCGGGCACCCTTGACGGACGCGTCGATGTCGAGCACGCCGGCCAGGGCCTTGGGCTGGTTGCCGACGACGCCCACCGAGTGCCCGTTCAGCCGCGCGAAGCCCACCACGAGGTTCTGCGCGTAGAGAGGCGCGACTTCCATGAACTCGCCGTCATCCATGACGAGCTCGATCACGTGCCGGATGTCGTAGGGCTTGTTGGGGTTGTCGGGGACGATCGTGTGCAACTCGGGCTCACGGCGGTCCGGGTCATCCGTGGGCACTTCGTACGGGGCCGGGTCGAGGTTGTTCTGCGGGATGAACGAGAGGAGATGGCGCACCTCGTCGATGCACGACTCCTCGTCCTCGGCGGCGAAGTGCGCCACGCCGGACTTGGTGGCATGCGACAGCGCGCCACCGAGGTCCTCCATCGTCACGTCCTCGCCGGTGACCGTCTTGATGACGTCGGGCCCCGTGATGAACATGTGGCTCGTCTGCTTCACCATGAAGATGAAATCGGTGATGGCCGGGCTGTACACCGCGCCGCCGGCGCACGGGCCGAGGATGACCGAGATCTGCGGGATGACGCCGGACGCCTGAACGTTGCGCAGGAATATGTCTGCGTAGCCGCCGAGGCTCACCACACCCTCCTGGATGCGCGCGCCGCCCGAATCATTCAGGCCGATGATCGGGCATCCCATGCGCACGGCGAGGTCCATGACCTTGCAGATCTTCTCGGCGAACACCTCTCCCAGACTGCCCCCGTACACCGTGAAGTCCTGGCTGAAGACGAACACCTGGCGACCGTCCACGGTGCCGTGCCCCGTGATCACTCCGTCGCCCCACGGGCGGTTGTCCTCGAGGCCGAAGCCGTGGGAGCGGTGGCGCGTGAACATGTCGAGCTCCACGAAGGAGCCCGGGTCGAGCAGCAGGTCGATGCGCTCGCGCGCCGTCCGCTTGCCGCGGGCGTGCTGGCGCTCCACCGCAGCGTCACCCGACGGGTTCATGGCCTGCGCACGCAGCTCGTCGAGGTACTTCTCCGCGTCGGAGGTGTTCATCCGCGCCCCGCAATCATGCGGTCGTACTCGCCGAACTCCTCGCGCAGCACGCCGCACACCTCGCCGATGGTGGCGCGTGCGCCCAGCGCGCGGTGCATGGGCGGCAGCAGGTTGTCGGTGCCCCGGGCCGCGTTCCGCACGGCGTCGAGGGCCGCGCTCACGTCGGCCTCGTCGCGCGCGGCGCGCAGCGTGGCGAGACGCGCCACCTGCGCCCGCTCGATGGCCGGGTCGATCTTGAGGATGTCGATCTCGGTTTCCTCGGGTTCCGCCTGCACGTTGATGCCCACGACCTTGCGCTCGCCGGCCTCCATGGCCTTGTGCCAGCGGTAGGCCGCGTCCGCGATCTCATCACGCATGAACTCGATGCTGTCCACCGCACCGCCACGCTCGTCGATGCGGCGGATGAGCTCGTCGGCCTTCTCCTCGATCTCGGCGGTCAGCGCCTCCACCATCCAGCCGCCGCCGAGGGGATCGACGCTGTCGGTGATGCCCGTCTCCTCGGCGATCACCTGCTGGGTGCGCAGGGCGAGCTTGGCCGACTGCTCCGTGGGGAGCGCGAGTGCCTCGTCGTAGCCGTTCGCGTGGATGGACTGGGCGCCGCCGAACGCTGCTGAGAGCACCTGAAGCGCCACCCGCACCACGTTGTTGTCGGGCTGCTGGGCAGTGAGGGTGGAGCCGCCGGTCTGCGCATGGAATCGGAGCGCCATCGACTTCTCGTCGGTGGCGCCAAAGCGCTCGCGCATGATGCGCGCCCACAGGCGCCGCGCCGCGCGGAACTTCGCGATCTCCTCCATGAAGTTGGAGTGCGCGTTGAAGAAGAACGACAGGCGCGGCGCGAAGCGATCGACATCGAGCCCGGCATCGATCGCCGCGCCCACGTAGGCGATGCCGTCGGCCAGCGTGAACGCCACCTCCTGCACGGCCGTCGAGCCCGCCTCGCGGATGTGGTACCCGCTGATCGAGATGGTGTTGAACCGCGGCATCTCCGCGGCGCAGTAGGCGAACGTGTCGGTGGTGAGCCGCATGCTTGCGTGGGGCGGGAAGATGTAGTTGCCGCGGGCCACGTACTCCTTGAGCACGTCATTCTGGATCGTCCCGCGCAGGCGCTCGGCGTCCACGCCCTGCGACTCGCCCACCAGCCGGTACAGCAGGAGCAGCACGGCGGCGGGGGCGTTGATGGTCATGCTCGTCGATACCTCGTCGAGCGGGATGTCCTGAAATACGCGCAGCATGTCGTCGAGCGAATCGATGGCCACGCCCACGCGACCCACCTCGCCGAGGGCACGCGGATCATCGGAGTCCATGCCCAGCTGGGTGGGCAGGTCGAACGCCATTGACAGGCCCGGCGCGCCGTTGGCCAGCAGGTAGCGGAACCGCTCGTTGGTCTCCTCGGCTGTCGCGAAACCCGCGTACTGCCGCATGGTCCACGGCCTCTCGCGGTACATCGTCCGGTACGGACCGCGCGTGAACGGGTACTCGCCGGGCTCGCCCAGGCGTTCCGCGAGGTCGAGCGACTGGACGTCGTCCTCGTGGTAGACCGGCGTGATCTCGATTCCGGAGTCAGTACTCCGCACGGCTGCCTCCCGGGGCTTGACTGCACGCTCAGGAGGCCCCTCGCGTGCGACGGCACGGTACCAAAACGGGTCAGCCCGGCCGGGATACAGTCGGCCCCATGGGCGATGACATCTCGGTGCGCGTGAGGCTCTTCGCGTCGCTGGCCGATGCGGCCGGCACGCGTGAACTCGCCCTGCGCGTGCCCACGGCCCTGCCGGTGGGGGGCATCTGGCAGTACCTCCCCGACACGGTCCATGGCGGTGGGCGGCCCCCCGACGGCATGCGCTGGGCTGTGAACCGGGAATGGGCTGCCCCCGGGGTTCCGCTTGACGACGGCGACGAGGTGGGACTCATCACGCCGGTGTCCGGCGGATGAGTCACCGGTCACTCTCCCGTCGTCCGCTGGATGCCGCTGCGGCCATTGCCGCCGTCTCGGGCCCCGGACACGGGGGCGCCACCATCTTCATCGGCACCACGCGCGAGGAGGGGGAGGGGCCCGACCGTGTGGTGGCGTTGGCCTATGACGGATATGAGGCGATGGCCGAGGCGCTGGTGGCATCGCTGGTGGCCGAGGTGCACGCACGCTTCGCGGCGGCACTCTGCGTGATGCATCGGCTCGGAGAGGTGCCCGCGGGCGAGGCATCGCTGGTCGTGGCGGCGGGGGCCCCGCACCGGGCCGCGGCCTTCGCGGCGTGCCGGTTTGCCGTCGAGGCCATCAAGCACGACCTGCCCATCTGGAAGCAGGAAATCCGGGCCGATGGCACCCGCGGGTGGCGCGACGGAGTGACGCCGACGATACTCCGCAGGCAATGAGCGACAAGGACCGCCTACTCGACCCGGACACCGGCCCCGCCATCGGGGTCATTGATGCCCCCGATCAGGCCACTGACGTCGACGAGTCGCTCTGGATGGATGACTCGGGGGAGGATCTCGAGGGCTGGTACTGCATCTCCACCGACCCGTGGCCCTGCCCGGCGGAGGGATGCGGCTTCGTGGCCAATCACCTCACCGCGGCTCACCTCGTCATCTGCTGGCCGGAGATGGACGACCCCAACCTGCTCACCCACGCCCAGATCGCCAAGGAGGTCGGCCGCAATCCCCGCGTGATCGAGTATCAGGTGAGCATGGGCCCCGCGTGCTCGTACTACCAGTGGATCGCCGCAGGGCGACCGGTACATGGGGTACGCGCGGCCGAGTAGGCCGGCTAGAGCAGCTTGCGCGCCTTCAGGTCGGCGACGATGGCGCCCGTGAGCGCCGTGCCGATGAGCGCCGTCCTCGCGAGGAAGCGGTTGTCCTCAGGAGCCGCACCGGTCTCCACGATGGTGCGGGCCTGCGCGGTGGTGCGGTAGAAGCCGTAGAAGTGGTTCATGCGGCGGTTCGAGTTCGTCGGCACCACCCCGGAGAATCGCCCGCGTGCGCCGTTGGCCGGTGTGTAGATGCGCTTCAGCGACGTCGACAGCCGCCGCGCGAGTGCCGTCGATGACTTCTGCACCGCGGGTGACACCGTGGTGGCGGGCGTGCGGTGCGGTGCGCTGTCGGGATATGGGGTGGCGCGGGCGGTGCCGAAGCCCTGGCCCCGGTACCAGTTCTCCCCGCCCCCGGTGACCGCGTGGCCGATGGCCGCGGCCCCGCCGGGCGAGTCATGGTGGATGCTCACGAAGCTCGCACCCGGCGCGCCCAGGGGCTCCACCCGCGCGGCGACGGGCCGGGCATCCACGCCTGCCGCCTTCAGGCGCCGCACCATGTCGTCCCGCACCCGGCGGTTGAATTCCGATTCCAGACCGAAGGGATTGCCCGAGGCGCCCGTCTGCGCAAGGTATCCGGGCTCGCCGGGGCTCAGGTGGCCGGCCTGCACCAGCACCACGGGCGGCGCCGCGAGGGCGAGGCCGGGCGCCACGAGGACGGCCACGCCGGTGACGATGGCGAGTGCGATGCGCATGGTCGTGCAGGATGCCACGGGTCCCGGATCGCACCCGGCGTGAGGGTCGCGGGCGACGTGCGCGCTGGCCGTATGCTTGCACCGTGTCCGTCCGCAGTTCGCTGAACCCCGCACTCATCGTCACGGCCGCCAGGATCGCCCTGATCCCGGTCGTGATGGTGCTTCTCCTCGTCGACGACGAAGGCGGCCGCTACTGGGCATTTGCCCTCTACGTGATCGCCGCCGCCACCGATTCGCTCGACGGGTGGCTCGCACGCTCGCGCGGCGAGGTCACTGTGGCGGGAGCATTTCTCGACCCCCTGGCCGACAAGTTGCTGGTGACCGGTGCCCTCCTGTGCCTCATCGAGGTGGGTGACGTCTCGGCCTGGATCGCCATGATCATCATCACCCGCGAGTTCGCGGTCACCGGGCTGCGCCTCGTGGCGATCAGCGAGAACCTCGTCATCCCCGCGAGCAATTTCGGCAAGGCGAAGACCCTCAGCCAGAACATCGCCATCGCCTGGGTGATCCTCAACGTCGGCCCGTACTGGACGGAGATGGCGCTCCTCTACGTGGCAGTCGTGCTCACCGTGCTGTCGGGCATCTACTACTTCATCATGGCCCGCCGCCGGCTCTTCGAGGGCCGTGTCCCGGCGCCCGACGTCACCGGAGATCCGTGAGCCAGGTCATCGTCCTCGTCGCCGCCTACCTGTTGGGCTCGATCCCGTTCGCCTACATCGCGGGCCGCATCCACGGCGTTGACCTGCGCGTGGTGGGCAGCGGCAACCTCGGCGCGACCAACGTGTTCCGCACGCTCGGCCGCACCGTGGGCGTCACGGTCATGGTGCTCGACATCGCCAAGGGTGCCGCCGCCGTGCTCCTCGCGGAGTGGCTCGTCGGCGGATCCTGGTGGCCCATCGCCGCCGCCGCGCTGGCCATCGCCGGGCACGTCTTCCCCGTGTGGACCGGCTTCAAGGGCGGCAAGGGTGTGGCAGTCGGCGCGGGGGCACTGATCGGGCTGGTCCCACTGGCCAGCGCCGCGCTGATCGTGCTCTGGGTCCTGCTGGTGCTGCTCACCCGCTACGTCTCGGTGGCCAGCATCGTGTGCGCGCTGGCAGCGGCCCCTCTGGGCTGGCTGTTCGGCGCACCGTGGTCGTATGTGGTCTTCATCGCCCTCGCGGCCCTGTTCGTCATCGTGAAGCACGCCGGCAACATCCGGCGGTTGCTCGCGGGCACCGAGACCCGCATCCAGTTGGGCCGCAAGGGCGCGCCCGACGCGACCTAGGAGGGCCGCGTGCCCGCGCGCCGCGCATGAGGATCGTGGTCGCAGGGGGCGGACTGGTGGGCCTCACGCTCACGCGACTGCTCGCGCAGCGCGGAGTGGACGCGGTTGCCATCGAACGGATGCAGCCCGGGCAGTACGTGCGCCGGGGGTTCATGCTCGGCCATCACGGGTTCGATGCCCTCGAGCAGCTCGACCTGCTCGGGGACGTGCGGGCGCGCGGACGTGCCATCGGCATGCAACCCGACGGCCGTGAGGCCGCCATCGCGGTGGAGGTGGGCAACCTGCTCGGCTCCCTCGCGGATGGCGCCGACGTGCGGTTCGGGCATGCGGTCACCGATCTCCTTCGCGATGGGGATCGCGTGAGCGGGGTGCGCGTGGAGGGGCCGGGCGGACCCGATGACATCGCCGCCGACCTGGTGGTGGCGTGCGACGGGCTGCGGTCCCGCGTGCGTGAGATGGCGGGCATCCGCGCCGATTTCGCGCCGCTGGCCGAGGGCAAGATCGAGTGGATGAGCGGCGTTCCATGCGAGCGGTCGTTCGCCATGGCCTACCTCTCCAACGGGGCGCACATCGGAATGCTCAGCTGGCCAGAGGGCTCCTTCGGGTGGCGCACCATGGATCGCACCGGCCGGGAGGCGGCCGTGGCGCCGGGCATCGGGGAATTCATCGAGGCATGGGCCCGCCTGCTTCCCGAGTCGTCAGCCGGGGTGCGCGCGCTCACCTCCGTGGATGAGCTCCTCTACACCGAGCCCGAGCTGCTCACGTGCCCCGCGTGGTGGGTGCCCGGCGCGGTGGTGGTGGGCGACGCCGCGCACTTCTTCGGCCCGGAGACCGGTGCGAGCGCCGGCGTGGGCCTCGCCGATGCGCTGGCGCTGGCCGAGGCGGTCCGGGCCAATCCTCGGGATGCCGACGCCGCGTGCGCGACGTACGAGCAGTGGCGCGGGCCGGCGATCCGGCCCGTGGAGGCCATGGACCCCTCCCGTCGGCGTCTCGAGGGGGCCGCCATCCCCGAGCCCGCGCCCGACGAGCGCTGGCCGCCCGCGGCCTAGGGGGCCTCCGGGCCCCTACTGGGGCCCGTCAAGCCATTCGGGCAGCGTGAGGTGCCGGTGGGCATGGGCGCCGCCCGCGACCTCGCCGCGCATCTCGCCCAGGAGGCCGTGGCGCTCGGCCTCGACGTCGTGGGTGTGGATGGTCTCGTAGTTCTCCTGGTGCGCCGAGACGAAGGCGTCGTCGGGGAGGCCCGGAAAGCGCTCGATAACGCCGGCGATCATTTCGCGGACGCTGTCCTCGACGAACCGTGGGCGTCGGTGGGCCTTGTCCACGACGTAGAGCTCATCCGGCCGCTTGAGCAGCTCGTAGATCTCCGATGACATGCCGTCCTCGACGATGGTGATGAGCGCATCGGCGGGGAGGTCGGCAGCAGCGGGGGCGCCGACGATCAGGGTTCCGCGGGCGCGCTGATTGTGGGTGGCGATGGGCACGCGGGCCACGATGCGGGTGATCTCGTCGGCGCTGAAGCCATCGGCGGCAAGAGCGGCCTCGGCCTGCTCGCGTACGAGGCCCTGGGCGCAGGGGCACGCGTTCATGCCCTGGGCGGACACGCCCACGGCCCGGCGGCTCCAGCCCGCACGGGCTGCGGCGGTGCCGATGAGGCCGTACATCTCCTGGGTGGCCACATCGGTGACCGGGGTGCGCTTCTCCACCGGGTACCGCGCGCGGATGGTGGCCATGCCGCGCAGCGCGCCCTGGCGGTCGACGACCCGCCGTGCGATCTGCTCCGCCAGTACCTCGATCGCCAGCGCCTCACCGATGAGCACGGCGTCGATCGCCTCATTGACCTCCTCCTCGAAGCGCGACATGTGGACGCCCTTCTGGTCGGGGTCGAGGTCCACGACGCATTCCACCTCGGCATCCATGAAGTGCTCCGACCCGCCGAAGGCCAGGCGGATTGCCTTGGCCGAGCGGGAGACGCCCGCGCGGGAGAGGCCGATGCGGGTTGCCGGGGACGTGTCCTGCAGGTCCTCCGAGAATTCAACGGGGTGACTGGCCATGGCCAACTACGACGCGGCGGAGAGCATCTGCTGCAGCTCCCCGTCCTGGTAGAGCTCGGTCACGATGTCGCAACCGCCCACGAGCTTGCCGTCGACGAAGAGCTGGGGGATCGTCGGCCACTCAGACCACGCGGAGAGCACCATGCGCACGCGCGGGTCCTCGAGGATGTTTCTGGCGCCGTACTCCACGCCCAGGTGGCTGAGGATCTGCACAACCCTCATCGAGAAGCCGCATGCGGGGGAGTCGGGCGTGCCCTTCAGGTAGAGGAACACGCGGTTGCCCGCGACCTCTGTCGTGATTGCCTCGAGGATCTCCTCGTCGGTCATCGTGCTGACGTCGCTCATCATCCCTCCGGGGCCCGCGTCTTCAGCGCGAGCGCGTGGATCTGGCCGTCGTCGAGCCGCGCCTGAACGGCGGCGTAGACGGCCTTGTGCTGGTCGATACGGCTCATGCCCTCAAACTGCGGGGCCACGACGACCGCCGCGAGGTGGTCCCCGCCCCCATGGTCCTGCACGTCAACAGACGCACCGGGAAGCGCGGATTCGATCATCGAGCGGATCTCATCGAGGTCGGCCATGGGGGGTGAGGATAGACGCGTAACCGACGATCGGGCTCGTGAATCGTCACTCCCGCGTGAGAACCGCCCTGAGCTCCTCCGGCGATGTCACGGGAGCGCGGCATGCGAAGCCGCTGCAGGCATAGGCCGCAGGCGCGCCGTGCACCAGCGGCCGGTTCGCGAGAAGCGGGGCCGCGGCGGCGGCGCGCGCGAATGCGGGGTCGCCCGCGGCGATGACGGCGAACGGACCGGAATGGGCGCGGGCCGCGTCCACGAGGGCGATCGTGCGGGGGTCCCCGAGGTCCCCGGCGATCGCCACCTCGAGGGGAGCGCGCGAGAGGAGGTCGGCCACCGCCATGGCGCGGCCGAACGCCTGGGGCCACTTCGCCATCGCGTCAGTTACCAGCCGGAGGGCACCATCGGCAGCCGCGGCGTAGCGCGCATCGCCGGTGAGCAGGTGCAGTCGCGCCAGCACCCATGCGGCCTGGGAGTTGCCGGCAGGCGCCGGGTGGTCTTCCAGGTCCCGCGTGCGGGCGATGAGCGCCGGCGCATCGGAACCTCCCATGAAGAAGCCGCCCCCGTCAGGGTCGGCGAACAGGTCGAGCATTGCGTCGGCGAGTCCGCGCGCGGCCTCGAGCCACCGCGGGTCGAAGGTGGCGGCGTACAGGGCGAGCAGGCCGTCGGCCATGTCGGCGTGGTCATCGAGGGTGCCGAGGTGGCGGGCCCGCCCGCCCGCATGCACGCGCATGAGCCGACCTCCCACCACCATCTCGCCCAGCACCATGTCGGCGGCCGCGGTGGCGGCCGCCACCCAGTCAGGGCGGGCACGGGCGGTGCCGGCCTCGGCCAGCCCGCCGATCGCCAGTCCGTTCCACGACGCGATGACCTTGTCGTCCCGTGCCGGGGCCGGGCGGTTCCGGCGTGCCTCGTACAGGGCATCGAGCGCGGGGGCGATGAGCGGTGAGTCCGGGCCCACCACTCGCAGGATCGTCCGGCCCTCGAAGTTGCCCCGGTCATCCACGCCGAAGCGGTCGATCACCGCACGCGCGGAATCCGGGTCGAGCACCCCCCGGATCTCATCGGGGGTCCACGTGAAGAACGCGCCCTCGCCTCCCGGCGAGTCGGCGTCCTGGGCCGCGGCGAACCCCCCGCCCTCCACGCGCATCTCGCGGAGGAGATATGTGGCGATCCGCTCGGCGATGGCGCCGTGGCGCCCGTCACCCGTCACGTCCTGCGCCTGTGAGTAGTCACGCAGCAGCAGCGCGTTGTCGTAGAGCATCTTCTCGAAGTGGGGTACGAGCCAGATGTCATCCACCGAGTAGCGGTGGAAGCCGCCGCCCACCTGATCGAACACGCCACCGGCGGCCATGGCGTCGAGCGTGCCCACGGTCATGGCCAGCGCCGCCGCGCCGTCCGCGCTCCCGGTGCGCACTCGCCTGAGGAGGGTGTCCATCACCACGGATGGCGGGAACTTGGGCGCGCCGCCGAACCCGCCGTGCGCCTCGTCGTACAACCCGGCGAGGGTCGTGACGGCCGCTGCCACCGCGTCGGCACCCGGCGGCGGCCCCGCCACCGAGACCGCGTTCTGCTCGCGCATGCCCTGCGCAAGCGACTCCGCCTGCCGCATCACCTGACCGCGTCGCTCGCGCCAGGCCTCGGTGACGCCATCCAGGACCTGTGCGAACGAGGGCATGCCATGGCGCGGCGCGGGCGGGAAGTACGTGCCGGCCCAGAATGGCTCACCGGCGGGCGTGAGGAATACGGTCATCGGCCACCCGCCATGCCCCGTCATCGCAAGAGTTGCCTGCATGTAGAGCGCGTCCACATCGGGCAGCTCCTCGCGGTCCACCTTCACGCAGGTGAAGCCCTCGTTCATGGTGCGGGCCGTCGCGGAGTCCTCGAACGATTCATGGGCCATCACATGGCACCAGTGGCACGAGGAGTAGCCCACCGACAGCAGCACCGGCACATCGCGCTCGCGGGCGTCGGCGAAGGCATCGTCGCCCCAGGGCCACCAGTCCACCGGGTTGTCGGCGTGCTGGAGCAGGTAGAGCGATGCTTCGTCGGCGAGTCGGTTCGGCATGCACGTGATGGTCGCACCGCCGGCCGGCCCCGCGCCTCCGATCGGCCCCGCGTGCCGCCGGTGCTCCGACGGGGATGAGGCCGATGGTGATGCGTTCGTCGCCGGCCCGGCTGCACTACCGTTGCCGCCGTGACCGAGCGCTTCTCAGCCGCCGCCTCCGTGCTCCCCCGGGGAGACGCCGCCCGTTGGCGTCAGGTCGCACTCCTCGCGGTGGCGGCGTCGCTCGGCGATCGCACGGCGCGCCCGGCCCTTGCGGCCGCGCTGCAGTCGCTCGACCACCCGGCCGAGGCCGGCCGTGCCCTTGCCGCCGCCCCGGATGACGACCCGTGGACGCGCTGGTGGGCGGTGCTTGCCGTGGGCCAGGCAGGGGATGCTGACGGTCTCGACCGCGCGCTCGCCGCGGCCCGGGCGGTGCGGGGCGAGGGTCCCGACGCCCGCGAGGTGTCGCGCCGGCTTGATGATCTGGCCCTGGAGGTCACGGCCCTCCGCGGCGGTGACGCCCCCGATGCCCGCTTCGCGCTCCTTGGTCACCGCGCCAACCCCGAGCGCCGGGTGCTGCTGGCCGGACGCTCGTCAGCCGCCTTCCTTGCCGACCCCTCCTGGGATGCGCTTGCACTCGTGCGCCTCGCCCCCTCCGACGGCCCCTCCATGTCCAACTCCGCCCATCATCGACTCGACGAGGTCATCGCCTTTGTGCGCCAGGGGCAGTCGGGACACGGGCGCACGGTGCCCCCCGACATCCCCGCCGCCGCCGACCCCGACGTCATGCTCGACCTCCTTCGCGAGGACACCGGCGCGCGCGACCGCGGCCTCGCCGCCCTGGCCGAGGAGGTGCGCGAGGAGCGCGCGCGTCTGGCGGAGCGGCAGGCGGCGCTTGATGACGAGTGGGGCGGTATCCAGGCGGAGAAGGCCCGCCTGCGCACGCTCGCGCAGGCGCTGCTCGAGAAGCAGCAGGGGAATGGCGTGACGGCCCCCACCAGCGCAGCCGAGGCCGCTGACCTTCTCGGCCTCGGCCCCCGGCCGTCCCCCGCCGAGGTCGATCGCGCCTGGCGCCGTCAGGTCGTGCGGTGTCACCCCGATCGCGTGGCCGAGCTCCACCCCGAACTCCGCCGCCACGCCGAGGACATGACCGTCGCGCTCAACCAGGCCCGGGACATCCTCCTGGGGCGATCGGCACCGGCGCGCCGGAATTAATCAGTCCCAGTCTTCTTCCACCGCCAGCCGGGCGTACTCGCGCCACTCATCGAGCACCGCCCTCACGTCTTTTCCGCGCACCTCCGGATGGAGGCGCGTGATGAGATCGACGGCCATGCCGTCCGCGGTGCGCACGGGCGGATCACCGAGTTCCTTGAGGACGGTCCACACGTCGTCTTCATGAAGAGCCGGGCGCTCGCTGAGGATGAAGGCGGCGGCTTCGCCAAGGTCGAGCGGGTCGTCGTCCATCAGGCGCTGATCTTCGGTCCGCTCACGACCCGGTCGTACACATCGTCGCCGATCCCCATGTCGCGCAGCTCCACCTTGCGCACGCGCTCGGTGGGTGTCTTCGGGAGGTGGGCCATGAAGCGCACGTACCTCGGCACCGCGAAATACGGCATCTTCTCGGCGCAGTACTCGAGAAGTTCGAAGGGGTCGGGTGCGACGTTGCGGGGGACGATGCAGATGAGGATCTCCTGCTCCGACCCCGCGCCCTCGCCGGCGGCCACACCCACCGCGGCCGCCTCGAGCACCGCCGGGTGCGATGCCACCACCTGCTCCACCTCCATTGACGACACGTTCTCGCCACGGCGCCGGATGTAGTCCTTGACCCGGTCCTTGAAGTAGAGGTAGCCCTCGTCGTCCATCACGCCCAGGTCGCCGGTGTGCAGCTTGAGATTCTTGAAGTCCTCGGCGGTCTTCTCCGGCATGCCCGCGTATGCGCGCATCACGATGTTCGGCAGCTTCATGTCCACCACGATCTCGCCGGGCTCACCGGGCGGCTGCGGCAGGTCGGTGCCGGGCTGCACCACGCTCACCTCGAACCCGGGGCTCGCAAGTCCGCACGAACCCGGCTTCTCCACGCCGGGCGGCACGTAGGTGACCATGCCGGTCTCGGTGAGCCCATAGCCCTCGTGCCAGCGCACGCCGAAGCGCTCCTTGAATTCGTGGTAGATGTCCTTGGGCGCGGGCATGGCCATGATGCGCGACACCGAGTGGGCACGGTCGAAATCACCGGGCTCGGTGTTCCAGATGAAGTAGTTCATGGCGCTGACCGTGTTGAGGATGGTCGCGCCGCATTCGGTGACCTCGCGCCAGAAGTTGGTCGACGAGTACCTCGCCGACAACTGGATGCGCGCGCCGGCGATGAGGGCCGGGTAGCAGTTGAGTACCTGCGCGTTGCTGTGGAAGAGCGGCAGGCATGTGTAGAAGACGTCATCCTCGGTGACGCCGCACACCTCGATGTAGGTGCGGCCCGAGAAGTAGTCGGATGCGTGCTGCTTGATGACGCCCTTGCTGCGTCCGGTTGTCCCGGACGTGAACATGATGCGGGCGTCATCGATCCATGTGACCTCCACACCGGGATCGGTGGCCGGGGCGTCGTCCAGCACGTCGAACGGCTCATGCCGCACGGCGGGGTCTGGGCCATTGCGCTGGCCCGAATCCCAGATGAACACGTGCTCGAGGACGGGAAGGTCGGCCGCCACGTGGTCGAGCCGATCGAGGAGGTCGTCGGAGATCACGAGGTAGCGCGACTGCGGGAGGTTGATGACCCATGAGAGGAAGTCGCCGCGGTAGGCCAGGTTGACGGGCGACTGCACGCCGCCCGCGCGCAGGATCCCGAACCACAGGGCCACCTGGTCGACCGAGTTGGGCATGAGCGTGGATACGGTCTCGCCCTTCCGCAGCCCGCGTGAGATGAGGGCATTGGCGATTCGGTCCGCGCGCGCGTCGATCTCGCCGTAGGTCACCCACTCGCCCTCGCCGAACCGGATGTACGGCCGGTCGGGATGCGCCGCGGCGCGGTCGCGGAGGATCCGGGGCAGGACCCACCCGGTCACGTCCTCCTTGGTGTACCAGTCACTCCATTCCCGGGCCATGGAGAGAGGCTACCGGGGGGAGCGAGCCACTGTGGTACTTTGCTGGACCCGCCAACGACCGGAGGCTTCCCTGTGGGCAAGACCGGCCAGCGCATCGCCGTGACCCTGGCATGCCAGGACTGCAAGAGGCGCAATTACCAGTCCAATAAGAGCAAGCGCAACACGCCCGACCGCGTGTCGCTCGCGAAGTACTGCCGCTGGTGCGGCCGCCACACGGAGCACCGCGAGACGCGGTAGGGGCAGGGCCGCCGGACCACCGGCGGGCAATAGGGTCGTAGCTCAATTGGTAGAGCACCGGTCTCCAAAACCGGGGGTTGGGGGTTCGAGTCCCTCCGGCCCTGTCCAGCCGAACGCGAAAGACTGAGAAGAAGGCCGCCAGCAGATGGCACGAATCCGCCCATCGAAGGGACAGACTTCCGGCGAGCCCGAACCCGAGCGTGGTCCGGGTGGGGCCGAGCCCCCTCCCGTACCCGGGAAGCGGCACAAGAAGTCGTCCGGCGACCAGCGCACACAGGCCCAGGCCCGTCCGCGTAAGCAGCCGCGCAACGAGAAGCCCGGTTCGGTGACCAAGTCGGTGCAGGAGGGGCGCAGCCGTCGCTACCTCGGCGAGGTCACCACCGAGCTCAAGAAGGTCACGTGGCCGAACCGCGCACAGTTGTTCCAGGCCACCGCCGTCGTACTCATCTTCGTCGCCGTCGTGACGATCTACCTCGGCATCATCGACGCGCTCATGAGCGCGCTCGTCGACGCCGTCTTCTAGGAGCCGTATTTGCTGCGCTGGTACGTCATCAACACCTACTCGGGCCACGAGAACAAGGTGCGGGCCAACATCCTCCGCCGTGTCGAGACGCAGGGTCGTAAGCGCTCGATCCGCGAGATCGTCGTACCCACCGAGCAGGTGGTCGAGACGAACAAGGATGGGCAGAAGGTGCAGACCGAGCGTCGCACCCTCCCCGGCTATGTCCTCGTCAGCATGGACATGGGGGACGATGACGCGTGGTCGCTCATCAAGGAGACACCGGGCGTCACCGGGTTCGTCGGCGCCACGAAGAACGACGACCACCGCCCGCCGCCGCTTACCCGCACGGAGGTCGATCGCCTGCTGCACACGCAGACCGAGTCCCGGCCGAAGGTGCGCGCTGAGTTCACGGTCGGCGAGAGCATCAAGGTCATCTCGGGCCCGCTGTCCGACTTCACCGGCGAGATCGCCGAGATCAACGCCGAGCAGGGCCGGGTCAAGGTTCTCGTCTCCATCTTCGGTCGCGAGACGCCGGCCGAGCTGTCGTTCGATCAGGTCAAGAAGATCACGTAGTACCGCCAGCGACGAGGGGTCCACGGGACCCGCTGGTCATTCGCGCGCATGAATGTATGATCCCGGGCCGCTCGAAGGGCCCCGATAGGAAGGTCACGCCACCATGGCGCAGAAGGTCGTGCAGGTCATCAAGCTCCACATCCCCGCGGGGGGCGCATCCCCCGCGCCGCCGGTGGGTCCGGCGCTTGGTGGTGCCAGCATCAACATCATGGACTTCTGCAAGGCGTTCAACGCCCAGACGCAGAATCTCGGCGGGGTCATCACCCCGGTGGAGATCTCGGTGTACGAGGACCGCTCGTTCTCGTTCATCACCAAGACCCCGCCGGCTTCCGTCCTGATCAAGGAGGCCATCAAGCTTCCGAAGGGCTCACCGGAGTCGCACCGCGTGAAGGTTGCTTCCATCACCCGGGCGCAGTTGCAGCAGATCGCCGAGACCAAGATGGACGATCTCAACGCGAATGACATCGACGCGGCGATCACCATGATCGCCGGCACCGCCCGCTCCATGGGCGTCACGGTGGAGGGTTAGGAATGTCGAGCAAGGGCAAGCGCTACGAGGCCGCAAAGGCCCAGATCAATCCGGAGGGCAACTACCGCCCGCTGGACGCCTTCCGCCTGCTGGTCAGCCAGGAGGTCGCCAGGTTCGACACCACCGTCGAGGCGCACTTCCGCCTGGGCGTCAACGTGCGCCACGCCGAGGAGCAGCTGCGCGGCACCATCGCCCTCCCGCACGGGACCGGCCGCGAGGTGACCGTTGCCGTGTTCGCCGAGGGTGAGAAGGCGCGTGAAGCCGAGGAGGCCGGCGCCAACGTGGTGGGCGGCGAGGATCTCGTCAAGAGGGTCGAGGAGGGCTTCACCGACTTCGATGTGGCCATCGCCACTCCCGACATGATGGGCGCCGTCGGCCGCCTCGGCCGCGTGCTCGGGCCCTCCGGCAAGATGCCGAACCCGAAGACGGGCACCGTGACGTTCGATGTCGGCAAGGCCGTCACCGACGTCATGGGCGGCAAGGTGGAGTACCGCACCGACCGCGCCGGCATCGTCCATGTATCGCTGGGCAAGCGCTCCTTCACGCCGGAGCAGCTCACCGAGAACTACGGCGTCGTGCTCGAGGAGATCCTGCGGGTCAAGCCGTCGTCCTCGAAGGGCAAGTACATCAAGTCGATCAGCATCGCCCAGACCATGGGCCCCGGCATCGACGTCGACCCGCAGTACAGCTCGAACCTGCTCGAGGAGGCCACGGCCTAGGCCGCGCCCGCACACCAGCAGACCGACCGAAGATCACGGGGGCGGCCATCCGGCCGCCTTGAAACAGGGGATAGCCCCCGACCCGCGTGAGGACGGAGCCCAAGGATGTGCGCAGGAGTTCTCCTCCTGCGCCACTCCTTCCCGGCCCGCCCCCACATGGCGGACAGAGGAGGAGGTGAGGAACTGAACAGGGACCAGAAGGCACAGGCGATCGCAGAGATCGCAGAGCGCCTCTCCAACACGGACACCGTCATCGCGACGGCGTTCCATGGGCTTGGCGTTCGCGAGATAGAGGACCTCCGCAGCAAGCTGCGCGAGGCCGATGGCCAGTTCCAGGTCGTCAAGAACACGCTTGCGCGACGGGCGTGCGCCGAGACGGGCAGGGAGACCCTGGTCGAGTACCTCCAGGGGCAGACCGCGCTCGTATGGGGCCAGGGCGACGCCGCGGCGATCGCCAAGACCCTCAGCACGTTCGGCAAGGCCACCGAGGATCGCCTCACCATGAAGGGCGGCATTCTTGATGGTGCCCCCATCTCGGCGGGAGAGCTCAAGCAGCTCGCCTCCCTGCCGCCCCGGGACGAGCTCCTCGCCCGTCTGGTCGGCGGCGTTGCCAGCCCCCTGCAGGGCACGGCGAATGCACTCGGCAGTCTCATCTCGGGTATGGCCCGGGCGCTCGGCGCGTACCACGCGCAGCGCGCCTCGGAGCCCGATGCCCAGGCGGAGGTTGCGTCCGAGGCCGCGGTAGAGCCCGTTGCCGAGGAGGCCCCGGCCCCTGAGGCCGCGGTGACCGCCGAGGATACGACCACCGAAGACACACCGGAGGCCACGCCCGAGGCGTCGGCCGACGACACCCCGGAGGCCGCGCAGGAGCCGGCAGCCGACGACACCACGGACGCCGAGCCGGCAGCCGACGAGACCACAGAAGGAGATAGCTGACCATGGGGATGACCACCGAAGAGTGGATTGACGAGCTCAAGGCCATTTCGGTCCTGGAGCTCAGCGAGCGCATCACCGCGCTCGAGGAGACCTTTGGCGTGAGCGCCGCTGCCGCTCCGGTTGCGGTTGCTGCCGCCCCGGCCGCGGGTGATGGTGGCGGGGAGGCCGCGAAGGACTCGTTCACCGTCACGCTTGACGCCGCCGGCGACAAGAAGATTCAGGTGATCAAGGTCGTCCGGGCCATCACCGGGCTCGGCCTCAAGGAGGCAAAGGACCTCGTGGACGGTGCCCCCGGCACCATCAAGGAGGGGCTCGGCAAGGACGAGGCCGAGCAGATCAAGTCGCAGATCGAGGAGGCCGGAGGGTCCGTCACCCTCAGCTAGTTCCCGCTGCGTCTGCTGTGTCGCAGGAGGCCCGGGGGTGCTCGTCACCCCCGGGCCTTTTGCTTACCTGAGGGCCACATGAAGTCCCTGCTCACCGGCATCGCCGCGGCGGCCCTCCTGGCTGGGGTCAGTGCATCGGCCCAGGCAGTCGTCTCCCAGGGGACGTTTCGCATGGGTGCGGACGCCCTGTGGGCCCGGGGCATCGATGGCGCTGCGACGCGGGTCGCCATTCTCGACCCCGGCTTCGGCGGATTGGATGCGTCGATCGCCGCAGGGGAACTCCCGCCGCGTGATGCCATGCAGGCCGTTTCGTTCGACCCCGTCAATGGCATTGAGGGCCGCGACAATCTCGGCGCCCTCACCCAGCACGGCACCCGCATGGCGGAGATCATCCACGACGTCGCGCCGGGTGCGCGCCTCGTTCTCGTGAACTACCTCGATATCGACGGGTTCCTGCAGGCCACCCAGTGGATCGTGGCGAACGGGATACCCGTGGTGAGCCACTCCAACTCCATCCTGGGCGGCCCGTTCGACGGTACCGGCACTCTGGCGCGCGCCGTCGATGCCGCGACGGCGCGCGGCGTGCTGTGGGTCAATTCCACCGGCAACTTCGCGCAGCGTCATTGGCGGGGCGTGCCCTCGCCTGAAGGCACGGCAATCCCGATCACGCCGCACGCCGGCGCGACCCTGGGCTTCGGCATCGGGTGGAACACCCCCGGGGTCGAAGCCCATCTCTCCGTGCAGCGCCAGCAGCCGGACGGCTCATGGGCGGAGGTCGTGCGCAGCGATGGCACGCGCCGCACCGCGCCCATCGGGGTCGATGGTGGTGTCTGGCGACTCGTGGTCATCCGCACCGCGGGCCCGGATGCGCCCGTCGATGTCTACTCGCGCACCGTCGGGTTCGGACCCGCTGCCGTGGCTGACGGCAGCATCCCCACACCGGGTGATGCCGCAGGATCGCTGTCGGTCGGCGCGGTGTCGTGGTCGGGAACCGAGCCCGAGCCCTATTCATCGCGTGGACCCACGCAGGACGGCCGCGCCAAGCCCGACCTCGTGGGTCCCACGTACGTCACGTCCAACCCGCTGTTCCCGGGAACGGCGGGCACCTCGGCCTCAACCGCGCACGTCGCGGGGGCCGCCGCGCTCATCCGTGATGAGCGCGGCGCATCCGGCTTGCCGGTCGACCCCGCCGCGCTGCGCGCCGACATCATCCGCCGCGCCCGCGATCTCGGACCCGCGGGCCCTGACGCCGCCACCGGCGCGGGGATGGCCCGTGTCGACGTGACGGCCCCCCGGTCCCGCGTGACGCTCACGCGCGGCCCGCGGCCATGGGTGAGTGTCCGCGCCCTCGACGACGGCACCATGTCGGCGGTTGACCTGAGGCTCAACGGGCGCATGGTGCGCACACGTCCGGGCCCGCACCTCCGCGCCCGCGTGTCGCTCGCGAAGGGGCGCAATCGCATCGAGGTGCGCGCCCGCGACGCCGCGGGCAACGAGTCGGTCACCCGCAGGGTGCTCGTCCGCCGGTGAGCATCCCACTGCGCATCGCGGCCACCGCGGCCGTACTCGCCGTGCTGCCGGCGCTTGCCGGGGCGTCCGGTCCCGTACCCGTGTCGGTCACGGCCGCCCCCGGACAGGCAGACGCCGTGGCCCGTGCTCTCGGTGCGTCTGCCCTGCGCATCGTGCGTCGTGAGGGGCGCCACATGCAGGTGACGGCGTCGCCGGATCGTGTGGACAATCTCCGGGCCCTCCCGGGCGTCGCCGCCGCGCATGTCGCGGCGACCGCCGCACCCGAGCAGGACCCCGATGAGCCGGGCGGGGCCGTGGCGGCATCCGGGGCCGTCCGCTCGGAGGGCTTCGAGCGCATGGGCGCCGACGCGATCCAGCCGCTCGCGGCGGCCGGCCGTGGCGTGGTCATCGCCATCCTCGACCTCGGGTTCGGCGCATCACGCATCCCCTTGCTCCAGGCGAGGCGCGAACTGCCCCCGGCCAACCGCCTGCAGTCGCAGAGCTTCGATCCGGTCTGGGGTCTCGCGGGCCGCAATGCCTACGGCAACGCCACCAACCATGGCGAACTCGTGGCGCAGACGGTGTTCGACTACGCACCTGCAGCCCGGTACCTCTTTGTGAACTACCACACCGAGCAGGACTTCCAGGCGGCTGTCGGCTGGCTCATCCAGCAGCGCCCCGACGTGGTCGTGCACAGCAACAGCTTCCTCGAGGGGCCCTTCGACGGCAGCGGGTCGGCGGCGCAGGCCGTGGACCGCGCGGCCGCAGCCGGTATCGCGTGGGTCAATTCGGCGGGCAACTACGCCGAGCGCCACTGGGAGGGGGAGTGGGCCGACCTCGACGCCGACGGCGTCATGGACTGGCCCGGCGCCCCGGGGTGGACCTTTGCCCGCGACCCCGGGGCCCCGATCACGTTCGCCCTCTCATGGGAGCAGGCGGAGGGCGCAGAGGCCACCGACCTCGACCTCGTACTCGAGAAGCGCACGGCGTCCGGTGAGTGGGCCGAGGTCGCGGCTTCCCGCGACCGGCAGTCAGATGGCGCACGGCCGGCCGAGCGCTTCACGGGGGTGTCGTCCGGAGACGGCGGCGAGTTCCGCCTTCGCGTCATCCTCGCCGCCGGGCCGCCCCCCGAGGGGCGGCTCACGCTGTTCTCGCGTGAGGTGGGCCTGGAGGCCCTTGGCGACCCCGCCCCGGGAAGCATCCCTACGCCGGGGGACGCCGAGGGTTCCATCACGGTGGGCGCGGTCGACTGGACCAACAATTCACTCAAGGCCTATTCCTCCAACGGCCCGACGGACGACGGGCGGATGAAGCCGGATATCACCGCGCCCACCAACACCCGGGTGCTCACCGCGACCGGTGCCCGCTCCATCGGCGGCACCTCCAACGCGGCCCCCAACGCTGCGGGCGCCATCGCACTGCTCATCGGTGCGCGGAGGCTCGCCGGTGCGCCGCTCGACCTGGGCTCGCTCGGCGATGTGCTCGCCGCGCAGGCGCTCGATCTGGGCGCGCCCGGACCCGACAACCAGTTCGGTGCGGGGCGCGTGCGGGTCGATGTCGATCCGCCGGAGATCCGTATGGCACGGCCACCCGGCCGACTTGTGCGGAAACTCCCACTGCGCCTCGAGGCGACGGTTGAGGATGCCTCGCGCCTCGTCCGCTGGTCAGTGGTCGTGGATGGCCGCACGGTCGTCCGGCGGCCGGGGGAGAGCTCGCCGCGGGCCTTGCTCGGCCGGGCCCGCCTGCCCGACGGGCCGCATGTCATCGAGGTCAGGGTGGCGGACTGGCCCGGGAACGTCGGCGTGCGCACCATGCCTGTACTCGTGGATACCCGGGCGCCGCGCGTCCGGTCACTGCGGCTGGAGCGTGTGGGCGTCGAGCGGGCGTCGGCCGCCCGGGGGCCCGTGGGTACCCGCCCCGCCCGTGCCCTCCTTGATGTGTCCGACGTGTCCGCCTCGCGCGTCTCGGTGGTGCTCACCCATGCCTCGTCGGGCGCGGTCGTGCGTCGTATCGTGCGGGTACGCGGGAGCGCTCGCCGCGCCATCCCGCTGGGGTCCCTCCCCGGCGGTCGGTACGTCGCGGTGATCAGGGCATCCGACGCGGCCGGGCACGTGCGCACGACCACGCGCATGGTGCGCCTGCGCCGGTGAAACCGATCTCGGGGCGACCGGGCCCCGGATTTCGCACAATCCCCGAAGCGCTCGATTCCGCGCCCTGTCCACTCTTCTTCAAAGAGGTACGCAATGCCGCTCGATCGTGAAGTCAAGAGCAAGCTGAGGGAGAAGGTCTCCCTCGCCAACAAGTCGAACGTCGACGAGATCATGGCCGAGGTCGAGGCCGCCCGTTCCGGCCTCGCACCCGACGACAAGGACTACGAGCGCCTCGGTGGTTGGCTCGAGGACCTCGGGCACATCGCCGGCGGCAAGGTCATCGGCCGCACCGGCGACCCGGGCGCCCAGCCCGACGGCATGGCCTGACCCACGCTCCGGCCCCCGCCGCCGGCGGGGGCCGGAGGGTTCCTCCGCTCGCGAATTCCCGACCGAATGCCCGCGGGGCCTTCGGCCCCGATCGGCATGCGGAGCAGGGTTATCGTCTTCGCTCCGGAACCCTCCGGCCCCCGCCAGCGGCGTGCACGGCGTGATCCGGGGCAGCCCGGGGTCGTGCCGTGGATCAGCGCTTGGCGCGGGCGGCGCCGCCCGACAGCAGGCGCTGGAGGCGCCGTGTCTCGGCGAGGGCGTTGACCTGACGCCGGTCAGTGGAACTCCAGTGCCCACGGCGCAGGCGCTCCTCGCGACCCTCGCGCGCTTCGATCCAGCGCTCGTAGCCCTGGATGAGGCCGTTGATGGCGTCGGCGAGGGCGATGCCATCAATCGTCGGCTCGAAGGGGCCGCCGTCGAGCGTGAGCCCGGTGTCGGGCCTCCATGCGAGATCGGCCCCGCCGTCGTCGGCGACCACTCGCAGGGCATCGGGCCCCACGCGCACCTGGTTGCCATGCCATTCCCGCTTGAGGACGCCGTTCTCGACCGCCGGGCGGAACCCGAAAGCGCGCAGGCGGCGGCGCTCCTGGGGAGATGACCACACCTGGTGAGTGGCGTCGAGCAGGGGTACGAGGCGCTCGGTGATCTCCGCGCCGGGGATGTGACCCGCGTCAGTGCCCGATTCCGTTCCCACGGCCTGAGTATGGCGACCTGCCCGGGCGGATGCCGTGCCGGCGGGCGCCGGGGGGCGGAAGGTGTATGATGGTCGTTCCGCTGGTGCCGCCCCTCGCGCCTTTCGCCCGGCGCGGCGGCATTCGGTGGTCGCGTACGACGTGCTCGCACCGCTGCCCGCTCACATATTCCGCGTCCTCGCGCTTACGGCGCCCGCCGCCGCATGCCCGTTCACCAACGAGCTCACGTCAGGAGGCTCTGCGACTTGAGCACGCCCATCGCCCGACGCACCCGGAACCGGGAATTTTTCCCGATCGCCGACACCCAGGGGAAGGGGACCAGCGAGTCCACGTCCCCCGCGGTCCCGGATGTCCCGAACCTCATCGCCATTCAGCGAAAGAGTTTCGACCAGTTCCTCAACGAGGGCCTTCGCGGCACCGTTGACGACATCTCGCCCATCCAGGACTTCACCGGCACCCTCATGGTGGAGTTCGGCCCGTACACCATTGGTGGCTGGGAGCCGGGGATGCCCTTTGACGAGGTCATGCCCAATAACCCCATTCAGGAGTGCCGCGAGAAGGACATGACCTACGCGGCGCCTCTCACGATGGAGGTCTCCTTCGTCAACAAGGAGACCGGGGAGATCCGGCGCCAGAAGGTGTTCATGGGGGACCTCCCGCTCATGACCGAGTGGGGCACCTTCATCATCAACGGCACCGAGCGCGTCATCGTCACGCAGCTCGTCCGTTCGCCGGGCGCGTACCTCATGGAGCCCAAGGACCGCGAGAAGCAGGTCTTCATCGCGAACCTCATGCCGGCTCGCGGCTCGTGGGTCGAGCTTGAGATCGACAAGAAGGGCCTTGTCAACGTCCGCATCGACCGCAAGCGCAAGCTGCCGGTCACCACGCTGCTCTTCGCGCTCGGTTACACGCGTGACGATGTGCGCAACCTCTTCCCGCACCCGCTCGACAAGAAGCGCGTGAATCCGTTCATCGAGGCGACGCTCGAGAAGGACGTCACCGAGGGTGCGGCTGCCATGGGCAACGCCAAGTCGCTGCAGGAGCTCGAGGCGCTGGCGAAGGAGATGCGGGAACTCGCCGTCGACATCGACACCGTGCCGGGCGATGAGCGCCTGCGTATCGAGGGCGAGATCGAGCGCATTGAGAAGCGGATCGACCTGCGCGCAGGCGAACTGATGCAGAACGCCTTGATCGAGGTCTTCAAGAAGCAGCGCCCGGGCGAGCCGCCGACCGAGGTCAACTCGCTCAACCTGGTGCGTGGCCTGTTCTTCGATCCCAAGCGCTACGACCTCACCAAGGTCGGCCGCTACAAGCTCGACGCCCGCCTCGGCGCCGACACGAAGACCAACACCCGTACGCTCGCGAACCCCCGTTTCACGGGATCGCGCACGGGCATGACGGACGATCTGGTGGAGCTCATCCGCCGACTCGTCGACCTGCCCATCCGCTACGGCATCGACGAGGAGTCGAAGGACTTCGCCGCCGACGGCATCATGCTGCCGCGCGACGAGATGGTGCATGAGCTCGACGAGTACGAGCACTTCGGCAATCGGCGCCTGCGCACGGTTGGCGAGCTCATCCAGGAGGCCTTCCGCATCGGTCTCTACCGCATGGAGCGCGTGGTTCGCGAGCGGATGAGCACCGAGGACCCCGACACCATCACGCCGCAGACCATCATCAACATCCGCCCGGTCGTGGCCGCGCTCAAGGAGTTCTTCGGCTCCTCGCAGCTGTCGCAGTTCATGGACCAGACCAACTCGCTGTCGGGCCTCACGCATCGCCGCCGCTTGTCGGCGCTGGGTGCCGGGGGACTCACACGCGAGCGCGCCCCCATTGAGGTGCGCGACGTCCACCCCACCCATTACGGGCGCATGTGCCCGATCGAGACCCCCGAGGGCCCGAACATCGGCCTCATCGGGTCGCTGTCGGCGCATGCCACGGTCAACGAGTTCGGCTTCATCCAGACCCCGTACCGGGTGGTCAAGGGCGGCAAGCTGCAGAAGGACGACACCTCCGACTGGGAGATCGTCTGGCTTGACGCCACGCAGGAAGAAAACCGCATCATCGCCCAGGCGAGTGCTGAGGTCGACAAGACCGGCAGGCTCAGCGAGGACGAGGTGCTGTGCCGCCGTAACGGGCAGCCCATCATCGTGGGCCCGAAGGACGTCGAATACATGGACGTCTCCCCCGACCAGATCGTCTCGGTCGCCACGGCGCTCATCCCGTTCCTCGAGCACAACGACGCCAACCGTGCGCTCATGGGCGCCAACATGCAGCGTCAGGCCGTCCCGCTCATGGTGAGCGAGGCCCCGCTCGTGGGCACGGGAATGGAGCACCGCGCCGCCGTCGACACCGGGGATGTCATCCTCGCCCGTCGCGCCGGCACGGTGGCTGCCGTGGACGCCACCCGCATCATCATCGAGGTGCGCGGCGGAGAGCACGACGACTACGGCCTCGAGAAGTTCGTGCGCAGCAACCAGGGCACGCTCATCCACCAGAAGCCCATCGTGAAGCAGGGCGACGCGGTGGAGGCGGGCCAGGTGCTTGCCGACGGGTCGTCCACCGATCAGGGTGAGCTCGCGCTGGGCAAGAACATGCTCGTCGCGTTCATGTCGTGGGAGGGATACAACTTCGAGGACTCGATCATCGTGTCGCAGCGCCTCGTGAAGGATGACGTGCTCTCGTCGATCCACATCGAGGAGTACGAGATCGACGCCCGCACCACCAAGCTGGGCGCCGAGGAGATCACCCGCGACATCCCGAACCGCTCGGAGGAGTCCCTCGCGGACCTCGACGAGCGTGGCGTCGTGCGCATCGGCGCCGAGGTCAGGTCGGGCGACCTCCTGGTCGGCAAGGTCACGCCGAAGGGCGAGACCGAGCTCACCGCCGAGGAGAAGCTCATCCGCGCCATCTTCAAGGAGAAGGCCGGCGAGGTGCGCGATACCTCCCTCAAGGTTCCGCACGGCGAGGGTGGCAAGGTCATCGACGTCAAGACGTTCAGCCGCGAGGCCGGGGATGACCTCCCCGCCGGCGTCAACGAGCTCGTGCGCGTCTACGTGGCCAAGCGCCGCAAGATCGCCGAGGGCGACAAGCTCGCCGGCCGCCACGGCAACAAGGGCGTCATCTCGAAGATCGTGCCGGACGAGGATATGCCGTTCCTCGAGGACGGCACGCCCATCGACATGATCCTGAACCCGCTCGGCGTGCCGAGCCGCATGAACATCGGTCAGGTCCTGGAGACCCACCTCGGATGGGCCGCCAGCCGTGGGTGGAAGAAGGGGCCCGACGGCACCACTGAGCGAACGTTCGTGGCAACCCCGGTGTTCAACGGCGCCACCCCGGAGGACGTCGACAACGTCCTCGTGGAGTGGGCACGTGCACACGCCGATGAGCCGATCAACCTCCGCGTCGCGGAGGACGAGATCGAGGGACGCCGCGTCAGCGGCAAGTTCCGCCTCTTCAACGGCCGTACCGGTGAGCCGTATGACGGCAAGATCACGGTGGGCTACATGTACATGCTGAAGTTGCACCACCTCGTGGACGACAAGATCCACGCGCGTTCCACTGGCCCGTACTCGTTGGTCACGCAGCAGCCGCTCGGCGGCAAGGCCCAGTTCGGTGGCCAGCGGTTCGGCGAGATGGAGGTGTGGGCGCTCGAGGCGTACGGCGCTGCGTACACCCTGCAGGAGATGCTCACCATCAAGAGCGATGACACCGTGGGCCGCGTGAAGGCATACGAGGCCATCGTGAAGGGGGAGAACATCCAGGAGCCCTCCATCCCGGAGAGCTTCAAGGTGCTCCTCAAGGAGATGCAGAGCCTCGGCCTCGATGTGCGCATCGAGGGCGCGAGCGGTGCCGACACCGCGGCACGCGAGGATGACGAACTCCTCCGCGCAGCCGAGGAGTTGGGCATCGACCTCTCAGGAGCCCCCCTGCCGATCGAGGAGGAACTCGAGCGGGAGGCCAAGGAGGCCAAGGAGGCCGAGAAGGTGGCCACCACCGCCGGTGACGACCAGGGCGATGCGAAGGGTGACTCGTGATCGATATCAATAATTTCGACTCCATCAAGATCGGCCTCGCATCGTCGAAGCAGATCCGCCAGTGGTCTTCGGGTGAGGTGACCAAGCCGGAGACGATCAACTACCGCACTCTCAAGCCGGAGAAGGACGGCCTCTTCTGCGAGAAGATCTTCGGTCCGACGAAGGACTGGGAGTGCTACTGCGGTAAGTACAAGCGCGTCCGGTACAAGGGCATCATCTGCGAGCGCTGCGGCGTGGAGGTCACGCGGGCGAAGGTGCGCCGCGAGCGCATGGGTCACATCGACCTGGCGGCTCCCGTCAGCCACATCTGGTTCTTCAAGGGCGTTCCCAGCCGGATCGGTTACATCCTCGATCTGGCCCCGAAGGAGCTTGAGAAGGTCCTCTACTTCGCGGCGTCCATCGTCACGAAGGTCGACGTCGAGAAGCGCGATGCCGATCTCGGGACGCTGCAGGAGCAGGTTGACGAGGCCGTGCAGGCCTACGTCCAGGACCGTGACATCCGCGCGCAGGAACTGCGCGAGCGTCTTGAGCGCCGTGTCAACTGGCTGCGCGAGGGCGAGGTCACCGGCTTCGACGTCGAGGACGAGTTCTGGGTCGAGGATGTCGCCACCACGCGTGATCCCGAGAACCCCGAGGCACCGCCTGTACCCCGCGAGATCCCCGACGCCGAGCGCAAGTCGATCGAGTCGGAGCTCCGCAAGGAGACCGACGCGCTCATCCGCGACGACGAGCGCTACACCGAGGAGTCGGTGGAGCGCATCCAGGAGTCATGGGTCAAGTTCAAGGCGATCAAGCCGCGCGACGTCATCAACGACGACCAGCTGTTCCGCGAGATGCGGGACCGCTTCGGTTCGCCCTACGGCTTCGGCGAGTACTTCGAGGGCGGCATGGGCGCCGCCGCCATTCGTCAGCTCCTGCATGACTTCGACCTCGAGGCCGAGGCCGTCACGCTGCGCGAGGTCATCCAGACCTCCCGTGGCCAGCGCCACGCCCGTGCCCTCAAGCGCCTGCGCGTGTGCTCGGCCTTCATTCACTCGGACAACCGCCCGGAGTGGATGATCCTCGAGGCCGTGCCGGTGATCCCGCCGGAGCTTCGCCCCATGGTGCAGCTCGACGGCGGTCGTTTCGCCACGTCGGACCTCAACGATCTCTACCGCCGCGTCATCAACCGCAACAACCGCCTCAAGCGCCTTCTCGACCTCGGGGCCCCCGAGATCATCGTGAACAACGAGAAGCGCATGCTGCAGGAGGCCGTTGACGCGCTGTTCGACAACGGCCGCCGCGGTCGCGCGGTGACCGGCCCGGGCAACCGCCCGCTCAAGTCGCTGTCCGACATGCTCAAGGGCAAGCAGGGCCGCTTCCGCCAGAACCTCCTCGGCAAGCGCGTCGACTACTCGGGCCGCTCCGTCATCGTGGCCGGTCCCGAGCTGCGTCTGTACCAGTGCGGACTGCCCAAGCTCATGGCGCTCGAGCTCTTCAAGCCGTTCATCATGAGCAGGCTCGTCGAGCGCAAGCAGGTCCAGAACATCAAGGCCGCCAAGAAGCTGGTCGACTCGATGATCCCCGAGGTGTGGGACGTCCTCGAGGAGGTCATCGCCGAGCACCCCGTGCTGCTCAACCGCGCGCCCACGCTCCACCGCCTCGGCATTCAGGCGTTTGAGCCGGTGCTCGTGGAGGGCAAGGCCATCCAGCTCCACCCGCTGGTCTGCACCGCCTTCAACGCCGACTTCGACGGTGACCAGATGGCCGTGCACCTCCCGCTGTCGGTGGAGGCGCAGTCCGAGGCCCGCATCCTCATGCTCTCGGCCAACAACATCCTGTCGCCGGCCCATGGCCGTCCGATCGCGGTGCCGAGTCAGGACATGATCCTCGGCCTTTACTACCTCACGTACTGCCCCACGGTGTACGTGCGCGGGAAGGGCGAGTCGGGTAACGGCCGGGCGATCGAGACGATCGACCTCTGGGACTCCGAGGGACGCACGTACGTCATCCCGAAGGGCAACGAGGCCCGCATCGAGGGCGTCACCGACTGGGTCGCCGACCCGTTCAAGGAGGCCCCGCAGGCCGCTCCCCGCGCATTCCGTGGCGAGGAGGAACTGCTCGGTGCGCTCGACCACGGCATCGTCAGCCTTCAGGATCCGGTTGAGATCCGGCCGAACCCGCACCACGCTGCCGGACGCCTGGTCACCACGGCGGGGCGTGTGCTGTTCAACAACGAACTGCGCACCACGCTCGATGAGCTCTTGGTGCATGTGGCCGAGCCGCACCCGTGGCCGTGGCAGAACCGCGTGTTCACCAAGCGTGAGCTCGGTGACTTCATCGAGGAGCTCGTCGATCTCTACGGCGCCACGGTTGTCTCGATGATGCTCGACACCTTCAAGGCGCTGGGCTTCCGCTACGCCAGTCAGTCGGGTATCACGATCTCGAAGAACGACGTGGTCATTCCGCCCGAGAAGCAGGCCATCCTCGCCAAGTACGACGCCGAGGTCCAGCGCTTCGAGGACTTCTTCGCCGAGGGCCTCATGACGGCTGAGGAGCGCCACGAGCGCGTGGTGGCACTCTGGGATGACGCCACTGACGAGGTCGGTATGGCGATGCAGGAGCACCTGTACCGCCTCAACCCGATCTTCATGATGGCCAACTCCGGCGCGCGTGGATCGTTCAAGCAGATCCGCCAGCTCGCCGGCATGCGTGGGTGCATGGCCAACCCGAAGGGCGAGATCATCGAGCGCCCGATCAAGAGCAACTTCATGGAGGGGCTCTCGGTCCTCGAGTACTTCATCTCCACCCACGGAGCCCGTAAGGGTCTCGCCGACACCGCCCTCAAGACCGCCGACTCGGGCTATCTCACCCGTCGCCTCGTCGATGTCTCCCAGGACGTCATCGTGCGCGAGCGCGACTGCGGCACCACCGAGGGTATCGAGGCGGTGCTCATCCGCGATGGGCAGACAAACCCATCGCTGCTCGGCCGCGTCGTCATCGGACCGGTCGTGGATGCCACCACCGGTGAGGTCATCGCCGACCTCCGCGGTGAGGAGCCGGCAGGTGACGACGACGACGCGGTGGATGCCTTCCGCTCCGTCGCGATCGTGGGCGAGCTCATGCAGCAGCTCACCGACCTCGGCACGCGTCACCCCGCAGCGTCCATCACCGTGCGCTCGCCGCTCAAGTGCCGCAGCGCCGTCGGCGTGTGCACGCACTGCTACGGCCGCAATCTGGCCTCGGGCAAGCTGTGCGAGCCGGGTGACGCGGTGGGAATCATTGCCGCGCAGTCCATCGGCGAGCCCGGCACGCAGTTGACCATGCGCACCTTCCACACCGGCGGCGTCGCCGGCGCGGACATCACTCAGGGCCTTCCGCGAATTGTGGAGCTCTTCGAGGCGCGCAAGCCCAAGGCATTGGCCCACGTCGCCGCACATGACGGCTGGATCCGCATCGAGGACGATGAGACGCGCCCCGGCGCGGCCATCATCAACCTTGAGTCGCCGGTCACGATCGAGGTGGGTCGCAAGAAGGAGCCCGCCCGTCCGCCCGTCACCTACAACGTCCTCAAGCGCACGCAGATCCGCCGTGGGCTCGAGGACGGCGCGTGGGTGGAGGCAGGTGACCTGCTCACGGACGGCTCGGCCTGGCCGAGCGACATCCTCGATGCGCAGTCGGGCATCGACCTCGGAATCAATGGTGTCGTGGCATCCGTGTCACCGGGCCGTGCAGACAAGGGCGCCCGCACGTTCAAGCTGGAGGTCTCTGGGGAGGACGGCGTGCAGGTGCGCCACCTCCGCGTGCCAGCCGACCGCCCCGCTCCGCCAATCCACGAGGGCATGCACGTCCGTGAGGGCGTCCACGTCACGGGTGCCGGCTGGGGCCAGGGCGACCGTGCCACCAAGACCGAGGCATACCTCGTCGCGCAGGTTCAGGAGGTCTACCGCTCGCAGGGAGTGGAGATCAACGACAAGCACATCGAGGTCATCGTGCGGCAGATGCTCCGCAAGGTGCGTATCGAGGACCCGGGCGACACCAACTTCCTCCCGGGGCAGCTGGTGGACAAGCCTGTGCTCTTCCGCGAGAACCAGCGCGTGCGCCTGGCCGCTGCCGAGAAGCTGGGCCGCAGCCGCAAGAAGGTCAAGCGCTCAGTGGAGGAGACCGAGGAACTGCTCGACTCCGCCATGTCGCGGTACGTGCCATTGATCCTCGGTATCACCAAGGCCTCGCTCGCCACCGAGTCGTTCCTCTCGGCGGCCTCCTTCCAGGAGACCACGAAGGTGCTCACCGACGCTGCTCTCGAGGGCAAGGTGGATCACCTTCGCGGCCTGAAGGAGAACGTGATCATCGGGAAGCTCATCCCGGCGGCCACGGGTCTCCGCCGCTACCGGCAGCTGGAGATCGAGCCCGTGCGCCGCGCACCTGCGCTGCTCGAGTTCGATCTCGACGAGCCGTTCTCGCTCGTCGACGACGATGCCGACGATCTGGTTGGCCTGGTCGATGCGGGTGGCACCTACTCATTCGAGCCCGAGCTCGATCCGGTCCCCGAGGCCGACGCGGATGGCGCCGGGGAGTAGCGGCACCCACCCCGCAGCAGCAGGACCAGAGGGCCCGCCATACGGCGGGCCCTCTGCGTCTTACGACTTCGTGTCGGTGGGCCCCTCTGGCTTCTGCCATGGCCACATGGGCATGCGGCGGTCCTCGGGGTACCGGGCCTGCGCGTGCGCCTCTCTCGTCGTGTCGTAGAACTTCCGTGCCCAGGGTGAGGTGGGGCGCGCAAGCCTCACAGCGCCCACGAATGAGAACGGCCACACGAGAATCCCGAGCGCCGCGAAGATCCACTTGCCCTTGAGGAAGCATGCGATGGTGAACAGCAGCGAGGCCACGTGCCACGCGAGGATGATCCAGTTGCCGGCGACGTTGGCGTCACGTACGACATCGGACCAGAAGGGAAGCCCCAGTGCGATCAGGGTGAGAAGCGCTGCGAGAGTGATGACCGCGTCGACGGAACGACGGCCCTCGTGCGACCAGTAGACGTCGCGCAGCGTCAACCAGAGCGCGAACTCGTCGAGCGTCAGGGCGGCGCCGATGCCGAAGAGCGTGGGGATGATGAGCCCGGCCACGCCCTCCCACTGGATGTCCATGGCGATGCCGAGGACGCCGCTGATGAGCAGCAGGAAGATGCCCGGCACCAGGTGGTGGAGGTGCGTGCCGCCCACCGAGATGTTGCCGAAGGGTCCCTTTCCCCGCTTGATCATGATCGTGATCGTGCGGGTGATGAGGAAGGTGACGATGAACGCGATGAGCGTCATCTGCACCGTGCCGACCCCCGTCTGGACGATGCGTTCCTCGAACGCCGACGCGACGGGGAAGAGCTCCTCGATGAAGGTGCTGGCGGCCGGCATGAGGGGGAGGGCGACGTCCATTGGAGCGGAACCCTAGCGGCGTGCGCTACCTGCCATATGCGCCGTGAGGACTACCCGGGGAAGCGCACGTGCAGATGGTCGTCGTGGTTCGGCCAGCGCACTACCACTCCCGCGGGCCCCCTCAGGTCGAGGGAGTGGCCGATGAGCACGAGCGATGCGCCGCGGTCCACGAGGCGATCGACAAGGTCCTGGGTGAGCGCCCGGTCGTAGTTCGACGGATTCGCGGGCCCGCGCGCGCGATCGCGCCGGGGCAGGCGGATGTCCACGTCCAGGCCGTTCTGGTGCGATGCGTGGCCGTCGATCTCCCCACCGCCCTTCCGCGCCAGGTCGCCGACCCCGATGGGTCCGGCGCCCGGGTGGGTGCGGGACCACCAGCGGCCCAGGTCCACCATCTCGCGCACGAGTCGCGTGGTGCCCCATCGCGTGCCGAGCCCCCCCGGCTCCCGCTGCGTGCGGGGGTCGTAGGTGTAGTACCCGGTGCCGGATGCCGGCAGTCGCACCGCCCCCGTCAGGCGACCCCCGTTCGGCGACCCCGCGGGCTCGCTCTCACGCCAGTCGATGATGGCGCCGCCATCCTCACCCGTCACGCGCCGCGTGCCGGGCACGAGGACCGGCTCGCGCGGGATGGTCATGGTCACCGGGCTGGCGGGCACGGGCACCGAGGGCGCCGCGTCATTGGGCAGCGCGGCTGCGAGCGGCACGGAGCAGGCGAGGAGACCGAGCATGCCGATCCAGGCGGCGCGTCCGCGGCGGTGGTGCGCGGCCTCCCGGCGGTTCCGGCACGAAATGCAGGGGCAGGGACTGTTTGGCGTGGGAATGTGCATTGAGCGGGCACACTAGGAGCGACCTATTCGCACGTGGGAAATCCCCGTTTCCGGGTACGCCCGTCGTCCATTGCGACCAATCTCCTGCCGCTGCGCGGCCCCTGTCGTACGATCGACCCCGTGGTGTCCCGACTCGCCCGCCCCGCATTCCTGATTCCGCTCGTGGTGATTCTCATCCTGCTCGCGGCGGGCGCCTGGTTCTGGTTGCGCGCGGGCAGCAGCACGCCCGTCTCCGAGGCCACGGCCCTCGAGGAGTTCGGCGAGGGCGGATCGCGCACCACCGTCGGGCCCCGATCGGGCGTGTGGACGTATCGCGCGACCGGTGACGAGACGGTCAGCATCGGCCCGTTCGACGTGGATCGCACCCTGCCCCCCGAGGCCCGGATCGTGGTGAGGCCCGCCCCGGGCGGCTACTGGCGCACCCTGGCCTTCAGCGAGGAGCACGTGGAGGCGTCCCGCCTGCGCGTGACGCCACGCGGTCAGTACCTCGAGGAGCGCGTCACCACGGTTCGGGTCGCCGGCATCGGGCGCGATGACCGCCAGGTGCTGGTGCCGCCGCCGCTCACGATCCCCCGCGTGCTCCGGGTGGGAATGGCATGGGCGGAGCGCTATTCACTGGATGAGGTGAAGGTGGAGGCCGCGGTCCGCGTGCTCCGCCGCGAGCCGGTGCGCGTGGGCGATAGCGACGTCCCCGCCTTCGTCATCCGTACCACCGCCGACAT
>JBIIQA010000198.1:0-2677 GCA_044342355.1 Miltoncostaeaceae bacterium
GTCGACCGGCATGAGGACGGCGGGGATGAGCGCGATGGCGCCCGCCACGACCCCGGCGAGGAGGATGCGGCCCTGCTGGCGGCCGAGGGCGCGCAATGAGAGGCCGGGCGTGCGCCGGCGCAGGAACCAGAGCGTGATGCCGGTATTGGCGTATACCGCGATGGCGCTGGCCAGGGCGAGGCCGGCCTGCTCGAGGGGGCCGAGGAACACCAGATCGAGGGCGATGGTGAGCACCACGGTGATGATCGTGGCCACCACGATCTCGCGGGCATGGTTGCCCGCCGACAGCGTGCGGTTGAGCAGGTAACCGATGAAGTTGCCCCACACCGCGATGCCATAGAAGACCAGAGGCGCGGAGATCTCCGATACGCATGCGGCGTCGCATTTCCCGCGCCCGAAGGCCACCTGCGCGATTTCCGTTGATCCGATGGCGATCAGGATCGACAGGGGGATCGACACGAGCGCGAGGATTCCCGCCGCGCGACGGAAGGCATCGGTGCCCTCCTCCCTGCGCCCCTCCGCGAAGAAGCGTGCGATGAGGGGAAAAAGCGGTATGAGCAGGGGAAAGAGAAGGACCGTGCGCGGCGCCGCACCGAGTGAATTGGCGAATGACAGGGCGGCATTGCGGCCTGCCTCGAGAGATGAGGCGAACAGCTTGTCAGTGAAGGAGTTGACCTGCTGCAGGATGGACGCGGCCGCCACGGGGATGGCCAGCACGGCGACCGATCCCAGCCGCGGGTGGGAGAGGGTGAGGTGGAAGCCGCCCCCCCCGCGGGATTCGCGGATGAACTGGGGCAGCTGCAGCGCCACCTGCAGCAGGGCCCCGAGCGCGACGCCCCATGCGGCGGCGGTGATGCCGAGACTGCCGGCCCCGAAGATGACGCCCACGAGGATTCCCGCGTTGAACGCCACGCCCACCGCGGCGGGCCCGGCGAAGCGCCCGTGCACCTGGAGGATGGCGGTGAAGAGCGCGGAGAATCCCTGCAGCATCAGCGCGGGCGCCATCACGCGCAGCAGTTCCGATGCGATGGCGGTGCGCTCGGGGCCCATGTCGAAGAACCACATGGGGAACTCGGGCACCAGCGCGACGATGCCCGTGAGCACGATCAGGACGATCGAGATCCACCCGGCGATGGCCCAGAGCAACCCCCATGCGCTCTGCGCCCCGTCCCGCTCACGTTCCTGCTGGAACACGGGGATCATCAGGGTGGTGAGCACGTAGAGCAGAACAGCCGCCACCGTGTTGACCACGAAGAGGGCGTTGACCAGCGCGTCGGTCTGGGCGGTGGCCCCGTACACCCCGGCGAGCACGATCTCGCGCACGAAGCCGAGGATGCGCGAGAAGATGCCGAAGAGGGCGACGACGGCGGCCGCGCGCGCCACCTGCCGGATGCTCATCGCGCGGGCGCCAGCCCGTACAGGGTGCGCACCCCGGTGAGCACCAGCAGGCCGTCGATGCCCACGGCAGGCGTGTAGCGGCCGTCGCGCAGGGTGAACAGCTTGCGCCCCGTCCCTGCGTCGAGCGCGTAGGTGCGCCCATCACGCGGGCGGCGGGCGATGGTCGAGAACCAGACGATGTCGCCGATCACCGTGGCCGATCCCGCGATGCGCTCCCCGGCGTCGAACGTCCAGCGCACGCCACCCGTGACGGCGCTCAGGGCGTAGAGCTTCTTGTCGTACGACCCCACGTAGACGGTCTCGTCATCGATGGCGGGGCTCGAGTACGCCCAGTCGCCGAGTACGCGCACCCATGCCACCGCTCCCGTGCGGGCGTTGAGTGCCAGCACGCGCCGGTTCACGTTGCTCGCGTAGATGCGGCCGTAGGCGACAGCGGGGTTGGCGTAGAACGCCCCCGCGCCCGCGAGGAACCTGCCGGGGCTCGTGGTGCGCCACTTGATGCGACCTGTCCGCATGTTGATGGAGGTGATGCGTCCCCCGTAGTCCCCGACGATCACCTGATTGCCGTACTGCGCGAGGCTCGACTTCACCTCACCCGTGGCGCGGGCGGTCCAGATAAGGCGCCCCGTGCGGGTGTCCATGCACAGGATGAGCCCACCGAGCGTGCCCACGAATGCACGGTTCCCCACCACGAGTGGCGACGACTCGGTCGACGTGCCCACGTCGCGCCGCCAGATGATGCGGCTGGTGCGCTGGTCCATGGCCTCGACGTAGCCGTTGATGGTGGTGAACAGCACCAGGTTGCCCGCGATTGCCGGTGACGCGGCCGAGCGCCCCGTGAGCTTGCGCCACCACGCCACCCGGCCCGTGCGCGCATCGAGTGCATACGCGCGCCGCTTGTTCGTGCCCACGAACAGCCGGCCGTTGTTGATGACGGGCGGGAACTCCAGGAGCGATCCGAGGTCGCGCTTCCACAGCCGCCGGTACGGCGGTGGCAGGTCGAGGTCGGGGTTCGCGCGGGTGCGCTGGGCGTTGTAGCCGTATTCGGGCCAGCGGCTCGATCCGAGGTCGGCGGCAGGTCGCGCCCGGGATTCGAATCCCGACGAGGACCCCACCTGGTCGCCGTCATCGAGGCCGCCCTGGAGCACGATCGCACCGATGAGGATGAGGGCGATCAGCCCGAGGACCACGGAAATCGTCCAGGCGATGGCCTTCTCGGAGCGCGGGTATGGCCTCACGTGGTCGCCGCTAGGCGGATTCGGGTCGCCGCCGCAGGCCG
>JBIIQA010000197.1:0-2677 GCA_044342355.1 Miltoncostaeaceae bacterium
GGGGGCGGCGGGATCTCGCTGATGGTGCCCGGCAGGAAGTTGGCCGTGTAGAGGTAGCCCGCGGCGTCCGACGTGATGCCGATGGGCCGCCTGCCGGTCTGGGCGATCACCCTCGACTGCCCGCCCGGCGTGATGCGCGACACGCTGCTCGAGCCATCGTTGGTGGTGTACACGTTGCCGTACGGATCGAGTGTGATGCCGATGGGACGCCTGCTGGTGCGCCCATAGATGGACGAGCTGCCAGCCGGGGTGATCTTCGAGACGTTCCGCGAGTTCCAGTTGGCCGTGTAGAGGTTGCCCGCGCCGTCGATGGCGATGGCCTGGGGCCACCCGCCGGTGGTGCCGAATATGGATGAGGTGCCGTCCGGAGTGATCTTCGTGACGTTGTTCGCGCCTTCGTTGGCCGTGTACACGTTGCCGGCAGCGTCGAGGACGATGCCGAGCGGACGCGAGCCGGTGGACCCCAGCGTGCTCGACACGCCCGCCGAGGTGATCCTGGTCACCGTGCTGTCCAGGTAGTTCGTGGTGTAGACGGTGCCCGCGCTGTCCACCGCGACATCGATCGGCTGGCGACCGGTGGTGCCGAACGTCGACGACGTGCCGCCCGGGGTGATCTTGGTGACGGTGTTGGCGCCGAGGTTCGTGGTGTACACGTTGCCTGCTGCATCGAGCGCGATGCCCCGGGGGGTCTGGCCCGTGGTGCCGAGCGTGGTCGCCTTGCCGAGCGGGGTGACCTTGGTCACGGTGTTGGCGCGTGAATTGGCGGTGTACACGTTCCCCATGGCATCGACCGCAATGCCGTCGGGGCCCGCCCCGGTCTTTGCCATGAGCGAGGACCCGCGCACTGATGGCGCGGCCGTGGCCACCTGCGCGGCGACGCCGGTGGTGGCGATCGTGCATGCGAGCGCCGCAAGGGCGACGCGGCGTTTCATGACAGGCCGGGGGTTACTCGACATCAGGGTGGGGCTCCTCACGGGACAACCGAACCCGAAACCCTAGCCCTCCCGGTGCGCCCCTATGGGAGATTGCCCCACCCGGGTACCGCAGCGGCTACTCGTCGACGACGAACTTGTACGAGTAGTAGATGTCTCCCTCGTGGCCGAGCTTCATGCGACGCAGCGTGGCGGACACCCGGGTGCCCACCTCGACGGCGTCCGGGTCGACACCCATGACGGGAGCGGGCAGGTTGACGCCCTCATCCATCTTGATGTGGCCGACGACGTACGGCTCCTGCCCCAGGAACTCGCGAGGCGGGTAGTAGACCACCGTGTAGTTGGTGATCTCGCCGGTGCCCTTCAGCTCGAACTCGCTGAGGGAGTCGTTGCCGCACTTGTAGCAGTGGCTGCGATCCCACCACGGACTCAGCTCGCCGCACTTGTCGCACTTCATGGCGTGCAGCTGCAGCTTGGGCGGGCCGAGGCGGGAGAACTCGATGGCGGAAACGGTCATCGGCTAGTCCTCGATGCGCTGGTAGATGTGGATGGCGCCGACGGAGCCCGGGCCCCCACGGCACGCGGAGATGCCGATCTCGGCGTCAGGGCGCAGCATGCCCTCGGGGGCGGTGCCGCGAAGCTGCTCGACGACGTCCACCGCCTGTGTGGCACCGGTGGCACCCAGCGGGTGGCCCTTGCAGAGCAGGCCGCCCGACGGATTGATGGCGACCTTGCCATCGAGCCATGTGGAGCCGTCGGCAGCACCCTTCCATCCCTCGCCACGCTTGGCGAACCCGAGGCCCTCGATGCCGAGGGGCTCCTGGATGGCGAAGGAGTTGTAGATCTCGGCGACGTCGATGTCGTCGGGGCCCACGCCGGCCATCTCGTATGCGCGCTCCACGGGACGCGCGAACAGGTTGTAGGCGTCGTCAAGGGTGTCGCTTGCCTGGTACCAGGTACCTGAGCCCATGGATGTGGCAGTGACGTACACCTGCGGACGGTTGGGCTGCGACTCGAGGATCTCGGGGCGGCACAGCACCAGCGCCGACGCGGCGTCGGTCATGGGGCAGACCTCGTACAGCTTGAGCGGGTCGGCCACCTTGGCGCTCTTCATGACCTCCTCCACCGTGCACTCGAAGCGCAGGTGCGCGGAGGGGTTGCGGGCGCCGTAGTAGTGGTTCTTGACCGAGGTGTGGGCGAGGTCCTCCTCGCTCACACCGTAGGTCTGCATGTACTTGCGCGCGGTGAGCGCGGTGCCCGACGGGAACGTCAGCCCGGAGAAGTACTCCTCCTTGCTGTCAGCGGCCTGCGCGATGATCGAGGTGCCCTCGACCGTGGCGAGGTCGTTCATCTTCTCGCAACCGAGCACCATGACGGTGTCGTAGAGACCCGACGCAATGGCCACGCACCCGAGGTGCAGTGCCCAGGCGCCGGTGCCACAGGCGGCTTCCACACGCACGGCCCCCGCGGGGACCACGCCGAGGTGGTGAGCGACCATCAGGCCGGTCGAGTTCTCGTAGTTGAAGCCGACGGACCCGACATTGCCCACGTAGAGCATCTGGATGTCACTGGGCGACACGCCGGCGTCGTTCATGGCCTTCCGACCCGCCTCGACGGCGAGGTCCTTGAGCGACTTCTCGTGCTGAATCTTGTGTGGCGTCTTGCCGATACCGAGGACGCCGACCTTCATGGTGCTCATCAGAGGGTCCTCCCGAACCTAGTGGGGCTGCTGCTGGCGGCCCTCG
>JBIIQA010000199.1:0-2675 GCA_044342355.1 Miltoncostaeaceae bacterium
CTGCAGGTAGTAGGTGAGGAAGAGAAACACCCCGAAGAGCGCCGCGGACGCGAGGGTGAGCCCCACGTATGAGCCTCCGCGGTTGCGATCCAGCAGGACGCGCATGGGGAGCAGGGGCTCCTTCGTGCGGGTCTCGATGATCACGAAGAGCGCGAGCAGCAGCACGGCCACGATCAGCAGGGAGATGGTGACAGGTGAGGTCCAGCCATCGGTCTCGGCGCGCGAGAAGCCGTATACGAGCGCGAGCAGGCCGAGCACGGACGTGATCGTCCCCGGTATGTCGAGGTGCGCGGTGCCGCGCCCTTGGTGCACGAGCAGCACGACGGCCCCGATTGCGGCGGGGATGGCAAGGATGAGGTTCACCCAGAGGCACCAGCGCCAGGAGAGGTACTCGGTGAGCACGCCGCCGAGAAGAAGGCCCAGCGCGCCACCACCACCCGCGATGGCGCCGTAGATACCGAAGGCTTTGCCGCGCTCCTTCGGGTCGGTGAACGTGGTGGTGAGAAGGGACAGGGCGGCGGGGGCCAGCAGGGCGCCGAAGAGGCCCTGCAGCGCGCGGGCGGTGACAAGCACCGTGAAGTCCTGTGCGATGCCGCCGAGCGCGGATGCCACGGCGAATCCGATGAGGCCCCACGTAAACACCCACTTGCGCCCCAGCAGGTCGCTCAGGCGGCCACCGAAGAGCAGGAGACTGCCGAAGGCCAGCGCGTAGGCGGTGATGATCCACTGGCGGTTGGCATCCGAGAACCCGAGGTCCGCCTGCGCCGACGGGAGGGCGATGTTCACGATTGTGGCATCGAGCACCACCATCAGCTGTGCCAGCGCGACGATGGCCAGAATCGTCCAGCGGCGGGCGTAGTGCGGGCCGCGCGTCTGTTCCGTGCCGGCGGTGGCGCTGGTCACTCGGGTGATCCCCTCAGGTCGTGCCGGTCGGTGTGACCGGCGAACACGGCGCGGGACCCTAGCGGCGATGGGTTGGGAAAAGGGCCCGAAATGCGACGGGCCCCTCTGGTGAGGGGCCCGTCGGGTACTTCATGTGGACGCCCGGGGGCGTCCGCGGCTCAGACGGGCTGAACCTGCTGCGCCTGGGGACCCTTGGGGCCCTCACCGGCGACAAAGCTCACACGCTGACCCTCGTCGAGGGAGCGGTAGCCCGACCCCTGGATCTCGGAGAAGTGCACGAACAGATCCTTGCCCCCATCATCGGGGGTGATGAAGCCGAAGCCCTTCTCGGCGTTGAACCACTTGACGACGCCTTCCGGCACGTTTTCCACCTTGTTCGGCGAGGCTTGCCACTGCTCGTCGAACTTGGGTACCGACGGCCTGCACGTCCACGCATTTCCTGCTCCTCAACGAGGAGCCGTCGGGAACGTTAGTACCCGCTCGGGCGTAAAGCCCTCGACGGGGGTCACACGTCACATCCGGTGGCTACTTCCTGCGCGTCCGGATGAAGGCCGTGAGGCCGAATGCGCCGATGGCGGACAGGCCCATGCGGCGATAGAAGCCATCGGCATCCCGCTCGGCGATGAGCACCTGGTGGTGGAAGACGTCCATGGGGTAGTGATCGAGCACCGCCCGCAGCAGGCGGCTGCCGATTCCCTGCCGTTGCACGTCGGGCAGCACGAGGATGTCGGCGATGTACACGGCGAACGCACCGTCGCTCATGGTGCGCACGAAACCCACCACTGCGTCATCCTGGACGGCGACCAGTGCGAGGTCGGCGCGCTCGACGGCAATGCGAAGCCGATCGGGGTCACGTGCGTGGCTCCACTTGTTGGCCGCATAGACGCCGAGGATCGCGTCGAAGTCGCCGGCGGCGTCGGCAACACGGATGGTGGTCTTCGCGCCGAGCGTTGCCAGCGGTGCATCCCTTCGTGGATTGGTACTGTCGCCGACCGATGACCCCACCACCGAGCGAACTCCCGGAACGGTACGACCCGGTGGAGACAGAGGCCCGATGGCAGTCCGTGTGGGACGCCGAGCGCGCCTTCCACGCCGAGCCCGTCGCACGCGACGGCGAGGTCGTCCGCGTCCCCGATGCCCCCAAGGCGTACGTGCTCGAAATGCTCCCGTATCCCTCGGGAGACATCCACATGGGGCACGTGAAGAACTACACCATGGGCGATGTGGTGGCACACCACCGGCGCCGTACGGGCCACGTGGTGTTCCATCCCATGGGCTACGACTCCTTCGGACTTCCCGCCGAGAACGCCGCCATCCGCACGGGCGAGCGCCCGGCGGAGGTGACGGCCCGCAATATCGCGAGCATCCGGGCGCAGCTTCGCCGCCTGGGGTTCTCGATCGACTGGGACACCGAGATCTCCACCGCGGATCCGGGGTACTACCGCTGGACCCAGTGGATCTTCCTGCGCTTCCTGGAGAAGGGCCTCGTGGAGAGGCGCGAGGCCGCCGTCAACTGGTGCCCGGTCGATCAGACGGTGCTCGCCAACGAGCAGGTGGTGGATGGCCTGTGCGAGCGCTGTTCGTCACCCGTCGAGTTGCGGCAGTTGCCGCAGTGGTTCCTGCGCATCACCGACTACGCGGAGGCTCTGCTCGACGACATGGACCTGCTGGTGGACTGGCCCGAGCGGGTGCTCACCATGCAGCGCAACTGGATCGGTCGCTCGGTCGGCGCGCGGGTGGAGTTCCGCGTGGCGGATGACCCCGGCACCGCC
>JBIIQA010000200.1:0-2667 GCA_044342355.1 Miltoncostaeaceae bacterium
CGCGAGATGCAGGGTGGTGGCGCGGTCGGCGGTAATGGCGGCAGCGGCGGGAACGGAGGCGCCGGCTCCGTGAACCCCAACAGCCCCTGCGGAGGCGCGGTCGGGGGCGACTGCGACCAGGACGGCGTGCCGAACTCGATCGACGTCGACGACAACGGCAACCTCACGATCGACTTCACCGACGCGGTGTCGGTGGGCACCACCGCCAGGCTGCTCACATACAGCGATGTCCGGCCCAGCATCGCGGACACGCTCAACTTCAGCACCGGGGCCACGCGCGAGACCGTCAACACGTTCCTCGGCAGCCAGAGCAGCACGCGGCCCACGGGCCTCTCGCTGGCCTTCTACTACCAGGGGCGCGACATCACGGGCCAGGACCCCAGCCCGGCACTCGACGCCGTCTGGGTGACCTGTGGGGCATCGGCTCCCTGGTGCGCTCCCGGCACGTCCCAGGCGACGATCTCGGGCTTCAGCGAGTTCCCGCAGATCCTCCCGTCGGTGCCGCAGTTCGGATCCACCAACTGGAGCGCGTTCACCGGGTCGATCTGCAGCACCCGCGGCCAGGCCTGCCAGCCGCAGCCCGCGAACTACCCGGCGTTCGGCTTCGTGAAGGCGTCCCAGCAGGGCGGCCCCGTGCAGTCGAGCATCTGGACGGCCTTCGTGCGGCCCAACGCCACGGACACGCTCGCCCAGGTGAACTCCGACTCGGTGATCAACCTGAACTACCGCGCCAGCGCGGGGGCGACGCCCAGCACCAAGCCCATCGGCATCAGCCCGTACTTCGTGACCACGCCGGCCATCACGCAGGTGACGGCAGGCGGGTCGGCACAGTCGCTGAGCTACCCGTACCCGCAGGACGGGGCCGGTACGAACCGCGGCAACGGCTTCGACCTGGGCTCGGCCGGCACGCTCGGCCTCACGCTCATCCCGCCGCAGCGCCTCGGCCTCCCGGGCGAGGCCGAGGCCTTCTACACCCTGGGCGGCCTCTTCTACGGCGTCACGCTCGACTCACTCACCCCCTCGGGGAGCGGGGGCGAGCAGCGCCCGAACACCGAGGCGGGGTGCGCGATCACGCCGGTGAGCGGGGTCACCCAGCGCCCGGCGGGCACCGACCCACAGGACCCCTGGCCCACCATCGCGCCGATGCAGGACACCACGGCCACCGATGGCCCGGCCACCACCACGCGCACGGTGGCGTTCACCGTCGACGTGAAGGGGTGCATCCAGAGGTACCTGCCGGGCTCGCCCACCAGCGGCGTGAGCGTGAACCTGTCGCTGATGGCCACCGGCCAGCCCCTGCAGAACGGCGCCAACCGCACCGGCGTCTCGTTCTCGGCCAGGCTGCCTTAGCGGAGTACCCCTACCCGGCCGGGAGGGCGGCCTTCACGGCGCCCACCGCGGCCGGGATGGGGACCCGCTCAGGCAGCCGCCAGATAGGGCGACCATGCCTCGGGACGCGTCGGTGTCGCGACGTCGATGAAGACATCGGGGCGCGGCGGGCGTGGGTGGCGGCGGGGAAACATCTCGATCTCGTGGCAGAGCGCGTTGCCCTTGCGCGCGTTGCAGGGCGCGCATGAGGTGACCACGTTGAACCAGGAGGAGTCACCCCCGCGGCTGCGGGGCACCACATGGTCGACCGTGAGCCGGGACCTGCTGCCGCAGTACTGGCACTCATACCCGTCGCGCGCGAAGAGCGCACGGCGGCTCATGCGGCGAGCCTCATAGCGGGGAACCTTCACCCGGTACATCAACCGGATGACATGAGGTGCGGGGAACTCGCGCGTGACTCCCCGTATGGCACGCGGTCCGTGCTCCAGGATCTCGGCCTTCCCCTTGAGGAGGAGCACGAGGGCACGTCTCAGCGAGCACACGTTGATGGGCTCGTACGACGCGTTAAGGACGAGGACGTGCTGCGGAACCACCCCCCTTCGGGGCGGAATATAGCCGCGTTTCCCGGCGCTACACGGGTTCCGTCGCACTCGGGTAACACCCGAGGGACGTCACGTGGGCGATACCGCCCTCCTCGAGGGCGGTGAGGGCCGCCCGGAGCGGGAGATCGCGGTGCGGGTTGCCCGCGGCGTCGATGAAGAAGACGTAGCGCCCGAGGCCCGTCCGTGCCGGCCGGCTCTCGAGACGCGTGAGGTTGATGGCACGGAGGGCGAACTCCTGCAGGATCGAGAGCAGTGCGCCGGGACGATCGGTGGCGATCGCGCAGATGATGGACGTCGTCCAGGGGCCGGAATCCGTCGGCTCCCGCTCGTCCGTTCCCACGATCGCGAAACGCGTGCGGTTGTCGGGTGCGTCGGCGATGTCCTCGGCGAGGATGACCCCCCCGTAGATCTCCGCGGCACGACGGTTGCCCACGGCGGCAAGGCCATCGTCCGCCGCCGCTGCTGCGCGCACGGCCTCGGCCGTCGACAGCGCCGGCTCGATCGGCACGTCGGCGAGTTCCGCCCGCAGCCACCGCCCGCACTGGCTCGTGGCCTGCGGGTGGCTCGTCACCCGGGTCACGTCCGCCAGCGACGATCCCGGGGGGCCGATCAGGTGGTGATGGATGGGATGGATCACCTCACCGCGGATCACGATGCGCCCGTCGTGCGCGATGAGCGCATCGAGGGTCTGGCTCACCCCACCCTCGATGGCGTTCTCGATGGGCACCAGTGCCTC
>JBIIQA010000201.1:0-2661 GCA_044342355.1 Miltoncostaeaceae bacterium
ACGCCGTGTGCCGCGAATGCGGCGGCGTCACCCCCATCGGCGACGACGCCCTGGAGAAGGCCCTGCACGGCATGGCGGACCGCCTCTCGTTCGAGGTGGATGCCCACGACATCACCCTTCACGGCCGCTGCGCCGCATGCGCGGGGCGCGGGGAGCGGTAGCCCGGCCGCGTGAGCGCCCCCGTCCTGCCGTCGAAGGGTCGCACCATCCGTGGTGCGCTGCGCCCCAACACGCAGGCACCCCTGCTCTGGCGCCCCGCCATCGCCGCCCTTGCCGCGAGCGTGCTGGCCGGGTGGCTCACGTGGCTGGCCGGCTACCGGCCGCCCGAGGCCGCGCGCGTCATCGACGCGCACTTCGACCTGGGCTCGCGGATCGGCTTCGACTACCAGATGCTGGTGATCGCCGAGGTCATGCCCGCGGCAGTCATTGCCCTGTTCGTGATGCTCGGCGCCGTGTTCGTGCCGCGGAAGCAGAGCCTTCCGGCGGCGCTGCTCGGGGGCACCGCGATGCTCGGTGCGTTGTTCCTGGCCTGGGGTGCGGTGAGGAGCCCCTGGGCCGTCGGGGCGGTGATGGGCGTGTTATTCGCCCTCGGCCCCCTCAGCCGGCGCCACGGCGGGGTGGCAGCCGGGCTGGCGCCGCTGGTGGCGGTGGGGTTCTTCTTCTTCGCCGTGGTTGGCGAGGCCAAGCTCCTCGACCCCGAGGGCGTGCTCGTGCAAGCGGGAATCGGAGCAGGCGCCGTGGTGGCCGTGCTCATCGTGCTGTGGCTCATCCGCATGACCACCGGTTTCGCGCTGTTGCACCAGCCGCCGCCCAGGCCGAAGGGGCCCCCGCCCCCGCCGTTCCTCTCGGGGGGCATCGCGATGCGCCAAGCCCTGCTGCTCGGCGTGCTGCTGGGCACCACCGCGGGCCTGTGGGTCGCCACGAAAGACCACAACTACTTCTGGGTGATGATGACCTTCTGGGCCATCACGCAGGCGACCCCCGACGCCACGTTCGACAAGGGCATCAAGCGGGCGGTCGGGGTGATGGGGGGCTGCCTGCTCATCGGCGCTCTGGCGACCGTGGCGACGCCGGACGTCGTGGTGACCGTCGCATTGGTCGCGGTCTTCGTGGGCATCGCGTGGTGGATGCGCAACTACATCGTCTACATCGCTGCCATCTCGATGATGACCGTTGCACTGCACCGGGAGATCAGCGACTACTCATTCGGGCACTGGGCGCTGCTGCGCGTGCTCGACACCCTGGTGGGCCTCGTGATCGGCTTCAGCGCCTACTGGCTGGTGATCACCCTTCCCGAGTTGCGCAAGGCCCGGAGGGAGGCCGCCGGGGTGCATCCGGCGGATGGCGCCTAGGGGGCGATGGCCTCCTTGGGCACGTCGGTCGGCGACACGTGGCGCACCCCCCAGGCCACCGCGATCACGGCCACGGCCACCAGCGCCACCCCGATCACCGATGCCTCGATGCGCGCGGCATCGGTGTTGACCATGTCGCTTCCCGCCGAGACCAGCATCACGATCGCCGCCGATTCGAAGAACGCGTACCAAGTGTAATTCTTCTTCATCACGGCGAACGCCGGCACGAGCAGCGCGAAGCCGATGAGGTACACCGCCCATTGCGGCAGCGGGATGAGCGAGACCGGGAGCACGATGGCCAGCCCGGCGACGGTGCCCAAGAGGCGCTCCCGGCCCCGCTTGGTGTCGTCGCCCTGCACGATCGGCGGGATCACCACGATCAGCGTCAGCGCCACCCAGTAGCCATGCGGCAGCCCCGTGGCCACGGCGATCGACGTGCCGGCAACGAACACGCCCGCGCAGAGAGCGCCGGACAGGGCCTCGTGACCGGCCCAGTTCTGCTTCCCCGGCACCGTGGGCTTCATGCCCATGCGCCGCCCGGTGATCACGCCGAGGATGCCGCCCAGCACGGCGAAGAGCGCGGTGAACAGCGCCTCGCGGGTGCTCACGACGGTGGTGACCAGGGTCGGCACCATCCCGGCGTAGAGCAGGACGGGCAGGGAGCCATACGAAAGCCCGATGCCAGCCGTGAGCCCGACAAGGCCCATCACCACCACCCACCCCCAGCCGTACCCCACCGTGGATGTGACAAACGCATAGACGCCGAGCAGCGGCACCACCCAGGCGGCCCGGCGCCAGCCGGACCTCATGGAGCCGGAGATCGCGGCGACGATGCTCATGAGCGTGGCGGCGGCCGCACCCGGCCCCACCACGACCAAGGCGATCACCGTGGGCGCAATCAGCACCAGCACGATCGCGAGCACCACCTTGGCGATGCGCCGCGCGAGGGGGGACTTAGTGGTGGTGGTCTCCGTGACCATGCTCGTGATCATGCCCGACGACCGGGCCCCGCACATGGGGTACCCCTGGCCCATGGTGATGCTCATGGCCGTGGTGCGGGTCGATCACCACCGGGCCGGTGGCATCGGAGATGACCACGCCAAAGGCCTGAGCCAGCGACTCGGCGGTGAGGGCCTCGTCGGGCGGCCCGCACGCCACCACCCGCTCGGCCACCACCAGCACCAGGTCGGCCCGCTGGGCCTCGCGCACGTCATGCGTGGCGGTCACCACCACCGAACCCCGCCGGCGCTCGGAGTCCATCACGCCCAGGTAGCGCTCGCGGCTGGCGGCATCGAGACCGGCGGTGGGC
>JBIIQA010000040.1:0-10475 GCA_044342355.1 Miltoncostaeaceae bacterium
GTCGTCGATGGCCTCGCTGCCGATCAGCAGCGTCCCCGCAGCGGGGGCATGCCCGGTGGCCTGGGTGGCCGCGACGTAGGCACGCGGCACGACGACATTGCGCTCCCAGGCCACCAGATAGGGGTATGGGTTCACGCTGTCGCCACCACCGGGGTGAATCTCGAAGTGCAGGTGCGGCGGCGTGGTGATGGCCTGACCGGTGTTCCCGAGGAAACCGATGACCTGCCCCGCTCGCACGCGGACGCCATCCACCGAACCGGGTGCGAATGCCGAGAGATGCGCGTAGTAGTACTCGTTGCCGAGGTCGTCGGTGAGCCACAGCCTGTTGCCGCCGAGCGTGTTGACACCCACCTTCGACAGCACGCCGTCGGCAACGGCCACAAGCGGTGTGCCGGTAGGACCGAAGAGGTCGATTCCGTGGTGCCAGCCGGTCCCCGCACGCGGGTCGCCGTAGTCATCCGTGTAGGAGATTCCCTCACCCAGCACCGGGAACGCGTAGCCCTGCGTGGACGCCGCGCCTGCGACCGTCCCGGGGTCACGCCGGGGCAGGCCCAGGGGCGGCGAGGCGCTCGCCGAACCCGTCGCCGGCGCATACCCCCCCGCCGGAGGACTCACCACCGGGGCCGTGGGCAGCGCGCGACCTGCGGGTGGTGCCGTGACCGCGCCATCCGCAGAGGGGCCGGCGGCTCCCGGCGCGGATGGCGTGCTGCCGGGGTCGGGCGACGGGGAATCGGGAACCTGCTCACCGGTGCGCGCCTCGACGCGACCCAGGACCACCTGGGTGCCCGGGGACAGACCGGTGGACGGGTCGGTCACCTCGATGCGGAGAGCATTGGAGGTGATGACTCCCCCCGCCACCAGCCTCTCCACCAGCACCATGCTGCCGATGCCGGGAATCTCCAGGACGGCGCCGGGCTGCTCATCAATGGGCTGACCGTTGACCGACACGTCCGCCGACCACTCGGTGACGCCCGCGGAGGTGCCCGCGGGGCCGGTCTCCGAGCGGACCGCCACGCGCAGGGCTTTCACCACGATCCGGCCACCGAACATGCTCACGCCCGAGGCCTCTGCCTGGGCCTCGGCCAGCCGCCCAGCCCCGCCGGGGCCCGCGCCCACCCTCACCGACACACGGCCACCCGCGGCAACCGGCCCCGATGGCGTCGCCTGCGCCGAGCGTGTGGGGCGCCGCGGACCCGCAAGCGCGGAGGCCATGTTCCCACTGGGAAGAATGGCCCCGATGCCGCGCGCCGTGGGAGCCGCGGTGTCCGCAGAGGCAACCGCGGACGCAGAAGCCAGCGCGGTTCCCGCGATGATGCAGCCAACCACGGCGTTTCGACGTCCGGACACCCCATGGATTGTGGCCATGCGACCGGACGGGGTCAACGCGAAATGTCAGAACCGCGACATGCAACCAGGATTTCCCTGCTCACGGTCATTTCATGAAAGGGTCGGTAGCAGTGCGGCACACGCGCCCCTTCACCCTGCGGCGAACCATCGCCACCCTGCTCGCCGGATCGGCACTCGCCGTGGGACTCGGCCTGCCCTCTGCGGCAACCGCCGACCCCGCTGCCGTACGTGCCAAGAAGGCCGAGGTGCGGGAGCTCAAGGCCAAGCTGGACGCCATCGGCTCGCGCGTGGGCGTGGCTGCCGAGCGCTACAACGGCGCGCGCTGGCGGCTGTCGGTCGTCAAGGAGCGACTGGTCGCGAACCAGAAGGTGCTCGCGCAGGCCATCGATGATCTGGACGCGTCGCAGCGCATCCTCGGTGACCGCCTTCAGGCGCTCTATCGCCGCCCGGACCCCTCACTGGTCGAGGTGGTGATGTCGAGCGGAAGCCTCACCCAGGCCGTCAGCGACATGGAGGCACTCGAGCGTGCCGGTGGCGCGGATGCCCGCGTGGTGGGAAAGGTGCGCCGCCTCCGCGATCGCACCATTGACGTGCGGGTCGAGCTTGCGAAGGATCGCGAGGAGGCCAAGGTCGAGGTGCGGAAGACGGAGGCCGAGAAGGCGCGCGTCGAGGCCATCCTCGCCGAGCGCACCCGCCTCCTGCAAAGCGCGCGTGCCGACCTCAGGCAGGCCATCGCCAATGACCAGAGGCGTCGCGCTGCCCAGGCTCGCGCCCTGTCGTCATCGGGCTACACGCCGTTCAACGGTCCCCTCCCCAGTGGCGCCGGAAATGCCGAGGCCGCCCGCATTGCGCTGTCGTTCCAGGGCGTTCCCTACGTGTGGGGCGGGGAGTCGCCCTCGGGCTTCGACTGCTCGGGGCTCGCCACCTACGCCTACCGCCAGATCGGCAAGAGCGTCCCCCACTACACGTATGCGATCTGGGGCAAGTTCCCCCAGGTGCCGTACGACCAGCTGCAGCCGGGCGACATGGTGTTCTTCAGCGGCCTCGGCCACATGGGCATCTACATCGGTGGTGGCAACATGGTGCACGCACCGCAGACCGGCGACGTGGTGCGGGTGCAGTCGATGGCAAGCCGCAGCAGCAACTACGTGGGGGCAGTCCGCCCGTAGGAACCACCCGGTCTGCGGGCGACGCGACCGGATACGCGGCACCTCTGCGGCGCCTAGACTCCCGTCGTCCGATACGGGGGAACCCCATGTGCATCGTCTGTCAGAACGCGCCCACAATGATGACGGCCCTCGCGGGAGGCGGTCTGGTCATCCGGACCGCGATCCGTCGCGCGCGCGGCACCCGCGCCGTGGCGCAGGTGGGATCGCAGCGCGGTGATGAGCGCACCATGACCATCACAGCAGTGCCCGCCCGCACCCTGATGCGCCCCTAGACCGTGCTTCCCGAGCTGGGGTCGATCGGGCCCTTCACCTTCTACTCGTTCGGCCTGATGATCGCGATCGCCATCATCATGGCGGGCGTCATCCTCGCGATTGATCTTCGCCAGCGCGGCTCTGATCCATCGCTTGCCCTCGAGATCGTCTTCGCTGCGGGGCTCGGCGGCTTCATCGGCGCACGCATCTACTACCTCGTGGAGAACTGGGGCGACCCGGGTCTCGGGTTCTTCTCCACGTCGGGAATCGTCTGGTACGGCGGCGTTGCGGGGGGCATCGTCGCCGTCATCCTCTGGGCGGCATGGCGCCGGATGCCACTGGGATTTGTGGCCAACGTATCGGCCGCGCCGCTCGCGCTCGCATACGCCATCGGGCGCATCGGCTGCCAGCTCGCCGGTGACGGTGACTACGGTGACGTCACAGGGCTCCCATGGGGCATGTCATACCCGGAGGGCACGGTCCCCACGACCGACATCGTGCATCCCACGCCCATTTACGAGTCGCTGGCGAGCCTCGTGATCTTCTGGGTGCTCTGGCGCATGCGCGGTCGCCTCACCGCCCCGTGGGCGCTCTTCGGCCTCTACCTGGTGCTCGCGGGCACCGAACGCTTCCTCGTGGAATTCGTGCGCGCCACGCCGGTGGTCGGGGCCGGCCTCACCACCGCCCAGATCATCTCCATCATCGCCGTTGCCGTGGGCGCTGTGATCCTCTGGATCGGCCGGGGTCGCCGTGACCCCGCCTGGGTGGGCGGCGCACCGGCGAAGGGCTAGGCGCCCGCGCCGCCCCCGGGCACCCACAACACGTCGGGGCGCCCCGCCGCATGGTTTGCACCGCGCGCGAGGATGAAGAAGAGGTCGGAGAGCCGATTGAGGTAGGCGACGACGTTCTCACCCACGGCTCCGGTGGGCTCGTGATCGCACAGCATGACCACGGCGCGCTCGGCCCGGCGGCACACAGTGCGGGCCACGTGCATGTGTGCCGCGCCGGCAGTGCCTCCCGGAAGCACGAAGCTGGTGAGGGCGCCAAGGCCGGCGTTGACCTCATCGCACCACTGCTCGAGCCATGCAACCCGCTCAGGGGCGATGCGCAAGCGGGACTCCTCCGCCTCGGGATCGACCGGCACGGCGAGATCGGCGCCGACGTCGAACAGGTCGTTCTGCACGCTGCCCAAGCGGGCATCCCAGCCATCCGGGAGATCCTGGAGCCGCACCACTCCGACCGCGGCGTTCAGTTCGTCCACCTCGCCGTAGGCATTCACCCGCAGGTGATCCTTGCGCACGAGGGTCATGTCACCCAGACGGGTGTCACCCTGGTCGCCCTGCCGCGTGTAGATCCTGGTGAGGTGGATTCCCATGTGGCGAAGGGTAAACGCCGGCCCGGCCGACAGGGCGCGACTACGGGATGGGCAGGTACGTGTCAGCCCAGGACCGGGAAAAGCGCTCCGCCGTCGGCACATCGTGCACGCGCCCCATCAGTTGCTCCTCGCGCGTGGCCACGAGCAGGTCTGCGACCCAGCGCCCGGGCGGCCGGTCGAGCAGCACGGCAAGGCCTGCCCCATCGATCGGGGGCCGGATGGGTTCCATGGCGCCGATGCGGGAATGGGCCGCCATCATCTCCCGTGCGAGCGCGAGGTGCCGCGTGATCTGAATGGGTGTCGTGCGGAGCCCATCGGTGGCCTGCCGGTCGGCCACCGAGAGCACGATGGCCTCGATCGGATCGGGGTCAACCCGGCGCAGGTAGCGGTCGAGCTGTGCGAGCGTGAGCGGCTGCCGGTGCACCATGAAGCCGAGGGCGAGATGATGACGCACCCCGCCCACCACGAACTGCCGGAGGCGGGTGGAGGTCCGGAGCCCCCGGCACCAGGCATCGGCCATCTCCGCGCCCTGCACGTCATGCCCGATGAAGGTGACGCGGCCGCCGGGCAGTACACCGCGCGTGGCGGCCTTCGCCATGTCGTGGAGGAGCGCGGTGATGCGGAGGGCCTCACCGCGCGTCAGGCCGTCGGCCAGCGGCGTGGCGAGCGATGCCGCGACCATGGGGGCATCCGCCCGGAACACCTCCCCGGGATCGTTCCCGATGGCCACCACGTGGTCGAGTACCTCGAGGGTGTGCCCCAGCACGTCGAGGTGGTGGTATTCGCTCTGGTCCACCCCGCGGCAATCCTCGAGAGCGGGAATGAGGCCACCGAGGCCACCGATGTCATCGAGCGCGCGGATGGCACGCCCGGGATCCGCGGCGCGGATGATGCGCCCGAACTCCTCCATCACCCTCTCGCCCGGTGCGTCCCCGATTCCCGGCGCGGCGCGGCGGGCGGCGTCCCTCGCCCCCGGGTCCACGGCGAACCCGAGGGCATCGGAGATACGCGCGAGTCGCAGGACGCGCACCGGGTCATCGGCCAGCGCGCGCGGCGTGACGAGCGCCACGCGGCCCGCCCGCAGGTCATCGAGCCCCCCATGCCGGTCGATCAGACCACCCTCCCCCGACACCGGCAGTGCGAGGGCGTTGATGGTGAAATCGCGCCGTGACAGGTCGTCGTCGAGGCCGGCACCGAGCAGCGGCATGATGTCCACCTGACATGGCAGATCGCCGCCGGTAAGCCGCCATGCCCCGAACTCACGCGACAGGGCGAACCGCGACGCCCCGTGTGCGCGGGCCACGGCTGCCGCTTCGGCCGCAGGATCCCCCGTCGTGATGATGTCGAGATCGGCCACCGGCCGGCCGAGCAGCGCATCACGCAGACCTCCCCCCACCACCCACGCGGGGGCGGAGAGCGGCGCGAGGGGCGCCGTGAGCGCCAGGGCATCGAGTGGGAGGGTCACCCCTCGTACAACCGGGCCACGCGCGGGCTCACGCCGCAGGTGACCTCGTACGAGATGGATCCACGCCAGCGCGCCACTTCCTCGGCCGTGATGCGCTCATCGCCCTGCCGGCCGATGAGAACCACCTCCTCATCGCCGCGCTCGGTGGCACCGGGCCCCAGGTCGACGGCGATGAGATCCATCGACACGGTTCCCACCACCGGCACCCGCCGCCCGCCCACGAGCACCTCGGCGTTGTTGCTGAGTGCGCGCGCGAACCCGTCGGCATAGCCCACGGGGATGATCCCCACCCACGTTCCGCGGGTCGCGCGCCACGTACGCCCGTAGCCCGCGCTCATACGCGATGTAAAGGGTTTCACGGTGGCGAGGCGCGAGCGCCACGTCATCACCGGGATGAGCTCCTCCGTCGAGGGATTGCCGCCAAATGGCGAGCAGCCATACAGCGCGATTCCGCAACGCACCATGTCGAACGCGGCGCCGGGATCCCGCAGGGTGGCACCGCTGTTGGCGGCATGCACGCGCGCACAGGGGAACCTGTCGCGGAACGCCGGCAGCAACTGGCGGAAGCGCACGAGCTGCTCACGCATGAAGCCGGCTTCGGGACCCTCACGCTCGTCCGATGTGGCGAAGTGGGTCATGAGGCCCACCACCTCGGCCCCGCCCGCGGCGGCCGCATCCGCGAGGGCAAGGGCATCCGACGGTGCAACGCCGAGGCGGCCCATGCCGGTGTCCACCTCCACGTGCACGCGCGCGGGGCGATCAGGCGTGGCCGCGGCCGTGATGCCTGTGACCCCGGCGAGGTCACCCACCACCACCTCGCAACCCGCGGCCTGCGCCCGGGCGAACCCGGCGCCCGACAGGGGGCTCATGATGAGCACGGGGGCGCGCAGGCCACCGAGGCGCAGTTCCTCGGCCTCCTCCACGCTCGCGACGGCGAGCCGCGAGGCCCCGCCCTCAATGGCCGCCTTGGCGCACGCGACGGCGCCGTGTCCGTAGCCGTTGGCCTTCACCACGGCCATCAGCTCGGCACCTCCGGCAGCGCGCGCGAGGCGTGAGGCGTTGTGGCGCACCGCCTGAAGGTCGATGACGGCCATGGAGCGCGCCTCGCTCATGCCGGCACCCGCGCGGAGGGCAGCGCCTCGATGATGTCGGAGGCGATCGTGCCATCGCCACGCCCGGCGAGAGAGCCCGCCCGGGCATGCAGCGCGCCACCCGCGACCGCGGCATCCGCCGGGCTCATCCCGCTCGCGAGAAGCGCGGCGATGACCCCGGTGAGCACATCCCCCGACCCCGCCGTCGCGAGGGCGGGTGTTCCGCCCTCGAGCACCACGGGCAGCGCTCCGGGTGCCTGGATGATCGTTCCCGGCCCCTTGAGGACCGCGACCGCGCCGGATGCGCCGCACAGTTCGCGTGCAGCGGCAAGCCGCCCGGCATCCACCTCGGTGCGCGTGACGCCGAGGAGGCGCGCGGCCTCACCCGAGTGCGGTGTGATGATGGTGGGGCCGGGCCGGGACCTCAGTGCACCGAGGTCGTCGCCCAGATGCCAGAGGCCGTCCGCATCGAGCACCACCGGGTGCCCGAGGGCCGCCAGCAGGGCACGCACCAGTGCCGTTGTGGCCCCGTCACGCCCGAGGCCCGGACCGACGGCCACGGCGCCCACTCTGGCTGCCTGTGTCATGACGGCATCGAGGGCGTCCACCCCGAGGGCAGAGGCTCCGGGAGCCCCCTCCACCATGACCTCGGGGCTGCCGGCTGCCACCTCGGCGCGCACGTCCTGCGGAACGCAGGCGACCACGATCCCGGCCCCCGCACGAAGCGACGCCCGGCTCGACAGCCGCACTGCGCCGCTGAGGCCAGTGGCCCCACCCACCACGAGGACGCCGCCCGCGCGGTACTTGTCGTCATCCGCAGACCGGCGCGGGATGCCCGCGATCACGCCGTCGCCCGCCAGCAGCGCCGACGGCGACGGCGTGATGTCGCGGGGGATGCCGATGTCGGCAACCACGACCCTGCCGGCCAGGCTGCGCCCCGGTGCCACCCGCAGCCCCACCTTCCCGGCCGCGAAAGTAATGGTGACCTCGGCCCGGATGGCCGGCCCGGGGGCGGACCCCGTGTCGCCGTCCACACCCGTCGGCATGTCAAGTGCCACGACGCGCGCGCCCGATTCGCGCACCGCCCGCACGATGTCGGCCATGGCGCCGCGGGGGGCACCGGTGCTCCCGGTGCCGAGGAGGGCGTCGATCACGATGCGCTCCCCACGCCGAAGGACGCCGATGTCGACGTCCTCCACCGCGATACCCATCTCGAGGGCGAGTGCGGTCATGCGCACGCCATCCGGGGTCTCGGGCGCGCGGGCCCCCGGTGCCTGCACACACACGTCCCATCCGGCGCGCGCGAGGTGTCTGGCGACCACCATGCCGTCCCCACCGTTGTTCCCCGGGCCCACGAGCACGGTTGCCGCGGAGCCGGACGGATAGGTGGCGAGCACCTCACGCGCGGCCAGCAACCCGGCTGTCTCCATGAGCCGCTCCCCCGGGATGCCACCCTCGATCGCGCGGCGGTCTGCATCACGCACGGCGGCGGCGTCGAAGAGCGGCAGGAGTCCGGGAAGCGTCAGCACTCCCTACATCCTATTGACGCGGCGAGGCGCTCCTCAGGATCGCCACCGCTGCGGCCATCCCGCGGGAGTGCGTGAGCGACAGCATGACCTCGACGACCCCCAGGTCGCCGGCACGGCGCAGGCACCGTCCGGTGAGGATCGCCGTGGGAGCCCCACGCCCACGCACCACCTCGGCTTCCTGCCATCGGGTCATGCCGATGCCGAGGGCCTTGCCGATGGCCTCCTTGGCCGCGAAGCGGGCGGCGAAGTGCTGCGGGGGGTACCTGCGCGACAGGCAGTAGGCCGCCTCGGCAGGGGTGAAGCACCGCTCCGCAAACCTCGGGTGACGCTCGAGGGCGCGCTCGATCCGGTCGATCTCGATGAGGTCGATGCCGACGCCCACGATGCCCGCGCCCATGGGAGGCGTCATTCCACCGTGACCGTCTTCGCGAGATTGCGCGGCTGATCGACGTTGAGACCCCGGGCGCGGGCCACCGCGTAGGCGAACAACTGCAGGGGCACGACCGCCAGAACCGAGGAGAGCAGCGGAAGGGTGCGCGGCACATAGAGCACCTCTGCCGCGTGCTGGGCAATCTCATCGTTGCCCTTCGTGGCCACCGCGATCACCTCGGCACCGCGGGCCCGAACCTCCTGGATGTTCGACACGACCTTGTCGAAGACATGGCCGTCGGTGGCCACCACGACCACGGGCGAGCCCTCCTCCAGCAGTGCGATGGGCCCGTGCTTCATCTCACCGGCCGGGTAGGCCTCGGTGGGGACGTAGGAGATCTCCTTCAGCTTCAGCGCGCCCTCATACGACACGGGCATTCCGACGTGCCGGCCCAGGTAGAGGAAGAAGGGGCGATCGGCGTACTTCTCCCCCACGGTGATTGCGTGGGCGGCGTCGGGCGACGCAAGGTACTCGGCAACGAGATCGGGGAGGTGTCGCAGCTCATCACCCAGGTCGGCCGTCCCCGCCGCGCTGAGGGTGTGGCGTGCACGTCCGAGCTTGAGCGCCAAGAGGGCCAGCGCGACCACCTGCGCCGTGTGGGTCTTGGTGGCCGCCACACCGATCTCGAGGCCCGCCCGGGTGTAGAGCACGCCGTCGGCATCACGCACTGCCTGCGATCCCATGATGTTGGTCATGGCCACCACATGCGCCCCGCGCTCACGCGCCACGCGCATGGCCGCGAGGGTGTCCGCCGTCTCGCCGCTCTGGGTGATGCCCACCACGAGGTCGCCGGGGCCGGCCAGGCAGGTGCGATACCGGTACTCGCTTGCCACCTCCACGTGCACGGGCACCTGCGCCCAGTCCTCGATGAGATAGCGACCCACGAGGCCGGCATGGAACGAGGTTCCGCACGCCACGATGTGCACGCGCTCCACGCGACCGAGCGCCGCATCGTCCAGCCCGAGGCCGGGGAGGTCCACCTCGCCACCTGCCCGCAGCCGGTCGCCGATGGTGTCGCGCAGGGCGTTGGGCTGCTCGTGGATCTCCTTGAGCATGAACGTGTCGTAGCCGCCCTTCTCGGCAGCGTCCTCGTCCCAGTCGACGCGCATGGTCTCACGCACGATCACCTGGTCACCGTCATGAATGGTGACGGATTCGGCCTCGAGCACGATGATCTCGCCCGACTCGATGAGGATCGTGTCGCGCGTCTCCGGCAGGAAGGCCGGGATGGCCGATGCGAGGAAGCGCTCGCCCTCCCCGACGCCCACGACGAGGGGGGTCTCATTGCGGTACGCCACCAGGCGCCCGGGCTCGTCGGCACATGCAGCCACGATCGTGAAGTGCCCCTGCAGGTCATCGACCGTGGCGCGCAACGCGGCGACGAGGTCGCCGGCGTAGTGGCGGGCGAGCAGGTGCGGGATGACCTCGGCGTCGGTCTCGCTGAGGAAGACCACGCCCTCATCCTGCAGCTGCGCGCGCAGGCGGGCGTAGTTCTCGACGATGCCGTTCATCACCACCGTGATGCGTCCCGACGCATCGGAGTGCGGGTGGGCGTTGGCCTGCGTCACGCGACCGTGTGTGGCCCACCGTGTGTGACCCATGCCCAGGGTTGCCTGCGACACCGGGGGCCCTGCCGCTTTGCGGAGCTCGGCGAGATTGCCGACAGCGCGCACCGTGCGAAAGCCGTCGCCCTCAAGCAGGGCGATACCCGCGGAGTCATACCCTCGGTACTCGAGGCGCTCGAGCCCGCCGAGGATCAGTTCCTCGCAGGGGCGTGAGCCGACGTACCCGATGATCCCGCACATGTCAGTGGCTCC
>JBIIQA010000202.1:0-2633 GCA_044342355.1 Miltoncostaeaceae bacterium
AGCAGGCGAAGGACGCCCAGTCGGGGGCGAGCTCTGCGAGCACGGCGTCGAATTCATCGGCATAGGACACGGCCGGGAGGCTATCCCAGCGCGCCGGTGCGTGAGGCCGAGTCCGGACGTGCGGCGTCGAGCGCCCGGGCCACGGCATCCGCCCGCGAGCGGAAGTCGTCGTCGGTGAGCACAGGGTGCGCGCCCGGGATCTCCACCGGTACCTCGATCCAGCTCCTGCAGCCCCGCATCACGGGGTCCATATCGAGCGGGATTGCGGGATGAATGGCATGCACGCGGGCCACGATCGCCACGAGGGGGTGCTTCGGCCGCCACTTCAGCCGCGCCGTGGCGTAGCCCGGGCCCAGCACATGGAAGGGGACGAGCGCATCGAGCTCGCGCTGCTCCGTCAGTTCGTGCACGGCCGCTACTTCGCACCACGCGGTGAGGTTGACGCGAGGGGGCTCCTCAGTCACCGCGAGGTGATCGGCGTACGTGGCGCGTGCCCGCGGGGCGAGAAGCTCGGGCCGCTGGTGGACGTGGGTGGGGAGGAGCAGGAACCGCTCGTCGGCAACCGCGAACGACGCCTCGCCGATCCCGCCCTTGCGGAGCATCGTCACCTGGTCGCCCGCGAGCATTGCGGCGATGACCGACGCCCACTCCTTGAGTGCCATGGCAGCCACGGGGGCAACGCTAGCGTTCCCGCGGGGGCCGGTTGACCCCCAGCGACATCCCGGGGCAGCGCTAGGATCACCTCATGATCGACGCCATTCTTTCGCGAGCCGCCGAGGGCGATCGCATCACCGCTGATGAGGCCGTCCTGCTGTACGAGGACGCCCCGCTCACGGACCTCGGTGCCGCCGCCGATTCCGTGGCCCGCCGCCTGCACGGTGACGGGGTCACGTACAACGTCAACGCGCACCTCAATCCCACGAACATCTGCGTTGTCGGGTGCGGTCTTTGCGCATTCGCCGTATGGACCGATCACGATCCGCGCGCCTATGCGTACTCGGTCGACCAGCTGGTGGACCGTGCGCAGGAGCTCTCGGACCTCGGCATCACCGAACTGCACATCGTGGGCGGGATGACCAAGGAGTACACCCTCGAGTATTACGAGGACCTCTTCCGGGAGCTCAAGGCCACCCTTCCGCACGTGTCCCTCACCGCGCTCACGGCCGTGGAGATCGACTTCGTGGCGAAGATGGCCAAGGTCAGCGCCCGGGAGGCGCTCGAGCGCACCATGGCGGCGGGCCACGACACCATGCCGGGGGGTGGGGCCGAGGTGTTCAGCCCGCGCGTGCGCAGGATCATCGCCGACCGCAAGGTGGGTGCCGATGTGTGGCTCGACATCCATCGTGACGCGCACGAGATGGGCCTGAAGACCAACGCCACGCTCCTCTTCGGGCACTTCGAGACCCCTGCGGAGAAGGTTGACCACATGGTCCAGCTGCGTGAGCTGCAGGACCATGCGGCGCAGAACGACCACGCCGGACGCTTTCAGGCGTTCATCCCGCTGCCCTTCCTCCCCGGCAACACCGAGTTCTCGTACCTCCCGGGCCCGTCGCGCGAGGAGAAGCTGCGCACGATTGCCGTCTCCCGCCTGGTGCTCGACAACTTCCCGCACATCAAGGGTCACTGGGTGATGCTCGGCGAGGACATCACATCCGAGGCGCTCTCCTATGGCCTCGATGACCTCTCCGGAACCCTCACCGAGGAGCGCATCGCGCACGCGACCACCGTGCAGACTCCGCTCGGCCTGACGCAGGACCGCATCCGTGAGCTCGTCAGGAACGGGGGCCGCACGCCGGTGGAGCGCGACACGCTGTACGGCAACGTGGCGCGGGAGCAGGTCTCGGCTTAGCTCAGCGCCCGCTTGCGGAGTCCGGCCGCCGTGCCGGCCACGAGCAGCACGCACCACAGCAGCGTCCAGATGACGGTGGCCCATGAGGCCACGGGCACGATGACGATGTTGCCGTTGATCTCCAATTGCGCGCCGGCCACCCCGGCGGTTCCCGCCCCCTGCATCTCACTCAGCATCGGCGACGTGATGGAGCGCGGGAAGAGGAAGTAGAAGGTCTTGATGAGGGGCGACCATGCCGTGCCGATGACGTTTGCATCGGCCGCTGCCGCCAGATTCACAAGCGACAGGCACGAGACATAGAAGAAGACCGCCACGACCCCGGATGCGATGGGGCCGAGCGCCACGCTGCAGAGCGCTGCGGCGGTGAGCACGAGCAGCATGTTCTCGAGCATCGCGAGCCCGTGCACGAACAGCATGCCGTCGCCACCCTGGCCGATGGCGGCACTCGCGATGACGGCGATCAGGATCCAGATCGCAAAAGCCATGACGAGAACGGCAACGCGGCCCAGCACGCGCCCCAGGGCCACGGTGCCGCGGGGCGTACCGGTCGTCACCTGCATGCCGACCCACCCGGCGTCGCCGTCCCGGTTCACGGTACTGGCCCCGAGCGCGGAGGCCAGCACCAGGCCCACCACGAGTTCCACGCCGCCGGTCCAGGATCGCATGGTGTCGACGGCTGCGAGGCCATCGCGACCCGCGGCAACAATCGCCCCCGCGACAATCAGAGCCGCACCGACGGCGATGACGGCGATGGCCCAGCGCCTGCGGCTGATCCCCCGTGCCT
>JBIIQA010000203.1:0-2602 GCA_044342355.1 Miltoncostaeaceae bacterium
GTACCTCAGCCATTACGGAGCCGTCACTGACCCCGGCGATGCCATCGACCTCGGCCGGCGGGCCCAGGCGGCCCTCGGTTCCGCGGCCCGTCGGGCCCACGCCGCGTCCCCGGGTGACACCGGGGCGCTCCGGGACGCCGTGGAGGAGGCATGGCCATCCGACGCAGCCCTCGCCACACCGGAGGCGCTCCTGCGCTGGCACTCCTTCGGCTGGCTCGACAACAATCTGCTCGGCCTGCAGGGGATGGCCGAGCGGGAAGCGCGATCGGCATGAGAGTCCGGGTGGAGGTCGCCGTCTTCACGGTCCGGCATGGGAGGCTCGAGGTGCTGCTCGGCCGCGGCCCTGGGGGTATGTGGAGCCTGCCTTCCGCGGGACCCGGCGAGGAGCCATCGCTCGACGCGGCCGCTGCGCAGGCGGTGCTGAACGCTGCGGGGCTTCGGGGCATCACTGCGGAGCAGCTGTTCACATTCGACCGCGGCGGCGAGGAGGTGGCGGTCGCCTACCTCGCGCTCATCGACTCCGGACGCCACCCGCTGGCCCCGGGCCGGGATGTGTCGGAGGTCCGGTGGTTTGCCAACGACGACCTTCCCGTCATGACAGATGGTCAGGAGGCCGTCGTCGCCTACGGGCTGTCCCGGCTCCGGGCCAAGACGTCGTATGCGCCCGTTGCGGTGAACCTGTTGCCCGACCTCTTCACCCTGGGCGAGATGCAGGCCGTGTACGAGGTCCTGCTCGGGCGTGCGCTCGATGCCCGGAACTTCCGCCGCGACGTGCTCCGCGCTCGCGTTGTTCAGGATTCCGGGGACGTGCGCGCCGAGGGCCGGGGTCGTCCCGCACGGCTCTACCGCTCGGCGGGCGGGCACTTCGCCGTGGACGCCCGTGAGCGCCGCGTGGCGCGGGCGATCTCGTCCGGTGACGATCCGCCCGCGTGAGCGGGCTTTTCGCCCCTGCGGGCACGGGTGGTGCGCCGTTGCCGGTGGTAGCCTCCGCCGCGTTCAGCAGTCGATCCGCATCCGGAGGACCACATGGCTCACGATGAGAAGGACGGCGAGGGGATCCCGCAGGTCTGGCCCTTCACCCTCGCGGGTGTGTTCATCGTCGTCGGCCTCATCTGGTTCCAGCTCGGCTTCGCCTTCGAGGATGTCAAGCGTGAGCTCTGGCAGCACTACGGCGTGTTCTGGGTGTGCCTCCTGATCGGTGTCATCCTCATCATCGGCGGGGGAATCTGGAACACGCTCCGCAGCCGGCGCCGCGCCGCCGCCCACTGACGGCCCGACCGGCCGCGGTCGCGTGAGCGCCCCGCGGTGGCGCCGGGGCAGGCTCCTCGTCGCGGCTCAGTACCTTGATGGAGACCCGAACTTCGGGCGGGCCGTGATCCTCGTGCTCGAGCACTCCGATGAGGGGGCACTCGGGATCGTTCTCAATCACCCCATGGGCGTCGCGGCGGCCGAGGCCCTGCCTGAGCCGCTCGCGTCGGTGGTGATGGATGGGTCATCGGTGCACCGCGGGGGCCCCGTGCAGCCGGGCACCGTCATCGTCCTGGGTGACTTCGAGGACATCGACGCCGCGGGCGGCATAAGTTTCGGGTCGGTGGGCATCCTCGACCCGGAGGCCGTCGAGGATGGCCGTGCCCCGGCAATGCGCACTGCGCGGGCCTTCGGCGGCTACGCCGGATGGGGCGGGGGCCAACTGGAGGCCGAGATCCTCGACGATGCGTGGATCGACGTCGAACCGGAGGTGGGCGACGTCTTCACGGAGAGCCCCGACGACCTCTGGAGCGAGGTGCTCGGCCGTGCGGGCGGGTCGTACCGGCTCATGGCGACCGCGCCGGAGGACCCGCTCCTCAACTAGCGGGCGGGTCCTCGCAGGCGGTAACGGGCACTACGAGAGGCGGTTGGCCTCTGCCATGCTCGCGAGCTTCTGGAGCGACTGATGCTCCACCTGACGGATGCGCTCGCGCGTGACGTTGAACATGCGGCCGAGCTCATCCAGCGTGCGCGGCTTCTCGCCGCCCAGGCCGTAGCGGAGCTCAAGCACGCGACGCTCCCGGTATGAGAGCTGGTCGAGCACGTCGCGCAGTGCCTCGTCGCGCAGTGCCTGCTCCGCCGCAACCTCCGGGGCGATGCTCGTCTCATCGGCGAGGAAGCGGCCGAACTCCGATTCCTCATCCTCACCCACGGGCTTCTCGAGCGAGACGATCGGCTGCGCGCTGCGAAGGATGTCCTCCACCTCGGATGCGGGGAGGCCGGCAACGGCTCCGATCTCCTCGGCCGTGGGCTCGCGGCCCAACTGCCCCACCAGGGTGCGTTCGGCGCGGCTGATCTGGTTGAGCTTCTCCACCACGTGCACCGGAATGCGAATGGTGCGGCCCTTGTCGGCAAGCGCGCGGGTAACGGCCTGGCGGATCCACCACGTGGCGTACGTGGAGAACTTGAAGCCGCGGCGCCAGTCGAACTTCTCGACGGCGCGCACGAGCCCGAGCGTGCCCTCCTGTATGAGATCGAGAAAGGGAAGGCCGCGGCCGCGATAGCCCTTGGCGATGGACACCACGAGACGCAGGTTGGCCTCGACCATCTGGGTCTTCGCCGTTTGGTCACCGGA
>JBIIQA010000204.1:0-2585 GCA_044342355.1 Miltoncostaeaceae bacterium
ACGGGGGCGGCCTCGGTGCCACCCGTGCCCGATGTGTCCTCGATCACCACAGCCACCGCCACCTTCGGATTGCCGGCTGGCGCGTAGCCGATGAACCAGGCCTGATTGCGATTGGGGTCGCCGGTCTCTGCCGTACCGGTCTTCCCGGCCACGGACAGACCGGACAGGCCGGCTTCGGTACCGGTTCCCTCGGCGACCACGTTCTGCATCATGCGGCCCACTTCGGACGCGATGTACGCGCTCGACACCGAATCGACCTCCTCGGGGCGCTGCTGCTTGACCACCACGCCGTCACCGGTGATCGCACGCCGCATGAGGTAGGGCCGCTGCATGCGGCCGCCGTTCGCGATCGCACCCGCGACCATGGCCATCTGAAGTGGGGTCACCTGCAGGTTCTCCTGTCCGATCGCGATACGCGCGGAGTCCTCGTTGCGCTGGTCGTTCGGGAGCAGCTTCCCCCCACGGTACCTGCCCGAGACGGCGACCTCACCACTCGGGAGGTCGACTTCCGTGGGGCGGCCGAACCCGAAGCGGGTCATTTCGCGACCGAGCTTCCGTCCGCCGAGCTCGTCGCCGATCCGCGCGAATGTCGTGTTGATGGAGAAGGTCAGCGCGTCGGTGAGGTTGTGGAGCCCGAATTTTGTCTTTCCCGAGTTGTAGATCGGCTTGCCGTCCACCACGTAGACACCCTTGTCATCGAAGGTTGACGACGCCGACCACGTGCCGCTGCTCAGCGCCGCCGTGGCGGTCACCACCTTGAAGGTCGACCCCGGGGGGTAGAGGCCGGCCGTGCCGCGGTTGAGAAGCGGCGCCCCCTCCGTCTTCCGGATGGAGGCGAAGTCGGTGAGCACCTGATTCAGATCGAACGCCGGGGATGATGCCAGCGCCAGGATCTTGCCGGTCCGGGGCTCAATGGCCACCACGGCCCCGCGCTGGCCCGAGAGCAGGGCCTCGGCGGTCTTCTGCACGCGCGTATCGAGGGTGAGGCGGATGTCGGCGCCCTCCTTCTGCTCCTCGCGCAGGCGATCGAGAATGGCCCCTGTGCCGTAGCTGCCCGCGAGGTACCGGTTGTACTGCTGCTCAAGGCCCGTGGCACCCTGCTCGGGCGTGGCGTAGCCCACCACCTGCGCGGCGAGGCTGCCCTGCGGGTAGTAGCGGCGGTAGTACTTCTTGTCGTTCTGCCGGTACGCCACGCTCTCGGCAAGCACCACCTTGTCGGCCGAGATGATGCGCCCGCGATCGACGAGACGCTTCTTCTCCAGCTGGTAGGGGTTGTCGGCCCGTTCGTCGAGCTCACCGGCGGCGATCACCTGCCAGTAGCCGAGCATCAGCACCAGCACGCCGAAGCCCGCTGCCAGTGCCATGTAGAGGAATCGGATGGACCGGTTCACGTGGCGGGCACCCCCCGCACGGCCTCCACGAGGCCCTGCCGGGTCCTGTTGCTGATGATGAGGAGGAGCGCGGCGATGCCGAAGTTCACGACAACGCTTGATCCGCCGTACGACATGAAGGGCAGTGTCACTCCGGTGAGGGGCACGAGGCGGACGACGCCGCCGATGATGATGAAGGCCTGCAGGCCCACCACCGCGGTGAGGCCACCCGCGAGGAGCTTCGAGAAGCCATCACGCGCAGCCGTGGCGATGGCGAACCCGCGCGCCATGAGCAGGACGTAGAGAAGCATGACGCCGATGGCACCCACGTATCCAAGGTCGTTGGAGACCGCGCTGAAGATGAAGTCGGTCTCGAGCGCGGGGATTCGCGGGGTGCCGCCCTCGGTCACGAGCAGGGCTCGCCCGAAGCCCGGGCCCACCACCCCTCCGTCGGCCAGCGCGAAGAGGGATTGCACCATCTGGTAGCCGCCGCCCTGGGGGTCGCTGAAGGGGTTCAGCCACGAGTCCACGCGCGCGCCGATGCGGGGCACCGCTGCCCAGATCGCGAGGGCCCCGGCCAGGAAGAGGCCCAGCCCAAGCCCCACGTAGAGCCCCCTGCCCGTCGCGAGGTAGAGCATTGCGAGGAACACGCCGAAGAAGAGCAGCGCGGTGCCGAAGTCATTCAGCGCCACCACGGCCACCAGTGCGGCGCCCCAGAACACGAGGATGGGCGCCAGGTGGCGCGGCGCCGGGAGGTTCAGCCCGAACCTCCGCTCGGTGGGGATCGCCAGCACTTCGCGTTTCTCGCGCAGGTACCCGGCGAGGAAGATGACCATGAGCACCTTGGCGAGCTCGCCCAGCTGCACCCGCTGGCCGCCGCCGATCGAGACCCACAGGCGCGCGCCGTTCACCTCGGTGCCGAACACCATCGTGAAGACCAGCAGCAGGACGGCGGTGAGGCCGATCAGGTAGCGGTAGCGCTCGAGGACCTTCTGGTCGGGCAGGAAGACGATGACCGCGCAGAACACGATTCCACCGAGCGTCACCCATATCGCCTGGTCGCCGGCAAGCCCCGGATCAATGCGGTAGAGGGTGGCCAGCCCGATTCCCGTGAGCGCGGCGATGATGGGGACCAGATAGGGATCGGAGAGCGGGGCGCGCAGGCGCAGCACCGCGTGCATGACCACGAAGACCATCGCCACGCCGAGGGCCGTC
>JBIIQA010000205.1:0-2562 GCA_044342355.1 Miltoncostaeaceae bacterium
AGGGCTTCACCGCGGAGTGGGCGGCGCGGATCTTCGACAAGGTCACCATCACCTCGTTCGCGTTCGACATCGAGGTGCTGTACCTGGCGCGGCGCATGGGCGCGCGCATCGCCGAGATGCCCGTGTCCGTGGAGTTCCGTGACGACTCGACATTCGATGTGGGAAAGCACCTGCCCCCCTTCCTCGAGGACATCTGGCACATCCGCATGAATGCCTGGCGGGGCCGCTACTCCTGACGCATGACGGCGACGACCTCCCCGGCCGCCGCCCCCACCCGCTCGCACGCGCTGCCGCCGTTCAGGGCGATGGACACCAGCCCATGCGAGTCGGCGTACACGAGCAGCGCGCCGCGGGGGACATCGCCAAAGGTGCGCCCGACCCGTGCACGCGACTGGCCGGCCCCGGCCGTGGCAACCCAGGCCCCGGCACCGTGCACGAATCCCGCGGCCATGAGATCGTCGGCCGTCGCCCACAGGGCGAGGTTGCCGAAGGAATCGACGCCCACCACCAGCGCCTCGAGCGTGCCGGGCGTCGCGTGGGGCTCCGGCAGGGATGGTCGCGTCAGGGACGACACCTCGATGCCGGGGCCGAGGGCGTCGAGGGGAATGCCCTCGGCGACATGCGCGGCGGCCGGGACGAAGACATCGCGCCCGTGGAAGGTGTCGGAGACGGGCTCGCGCATGTGATCACGCGAGGTCACGTGCACGGCACGGATCGCACCGAGCCCGTCTGTGGCGCGGCCGAGGACCCCGTTGTCGGGGCCGACGATCACCCGGCCCCACTCCAGCTCCACGGCCACCGGGCGCGTGCCGGTGCCCACTCCGGGATCGACCACGGCGACGGTCACCGACTGGCGGGGCATCAGGCGCACGAGGCGCTCGAGCACGATGGCCCCCCAGCGGATGTCACCCGCGGGGATGTCGTGGGCGAGGTCGATCCGGTCGGACTCGGGCGCGATGGTCGCCGCCACCGCATGGAGCGCACCCACGTGCTCCGTGTGCGGTCCGTAGTCGGTGAGAAATCCCAGCGGCCGGCTCATCGTGCCGCCAATCTACGGATCAACCGGCGACCGGGGTGGCGCGATGCTCAGGATTCCGCAGCAATGCATGCCACGGCCTCGATGAGGCCGGGGATGTCGCTGCGATCGGCCTCCATCGCCACCTCGAGGCCTGCCGCGCGAGCGGTGTCGGACGTGATGGGTCCGATCGACACCACGCGGGGGCCCGCGATAAGGCGGGCGCGCTGGTCATCGTCGAGCACGGCGAGGGTGTTGGTGACAGTCGAGGAGGATGTGAACGTGATGATGTCCGCGCCCAGCGCCGCATCCACGGCGTCATCGGATGGGCGCACGGCGACCGTCTCGTAGACGGCGACGTCATCGACGATCGCGCCCCGGGCGCGCAGACCATCGGCGATGACCGGCCGGGCGTGCTTGGCCCGGGCGATCAGCACGCGCTTGCCCTCGACGGCCGTACCGGCAAGCGCATCGAGCACGGCCTCGCCCACGAAGCGCTCGGGCACGATGTCGGCGCGGATGCCGATGCCCTCGAGTGCCTGAGCCGTGGCAGGCCCGATGGCCGCAAACAACTGGTGCGGGTTCAGGTGACGGGTATCCACGCCATGGGTGGCCATGAGCACAGCCAGGGCATCCACCCCGTTGGGGCTGGTGAGGATGACGATGTCGTGGTGCCCCATTGCCGCCATGGCGGCCGTGATCTCCGGCGACGTCGGTACGGGCTGGATGCGGATGACCGGCATCTCGATCACCGCGGCTCCGAGGGCCTCGAGGGCACCGCCGAGATCGCTGGCCTGGGCGCGGGCGCGGGTGACCACGACGGTGCGGCCCGCGAGCGGCGCGCGTCCGGCCGCGGCCAGGCCGGGCTCACGCGACACCACGTCGCCGAATACCAGGATCGCCGGGTTTCCGAGGCCCTCCTCCTGCACGCGCTGCGGCAGCGTGCCCAGCGTGGCCACCACACTGCGCTGGCGCGGGGTGGTGCCCCACTGGATCGCGGCCGCCGGCTGGTTCGCGGGGCGTCCCGCGGCGATGAGGCGCTCGGCGATGGCAGGGAGACGACCCATGCCCATGAGCACGATGAGGGTATGCGGCAGGCGCGCCAGCAGGTCCCAGTCGTTCTGCTCGGAGTCCTTGGCCGGATCCTCGTGCCCGGTGACCACGGTGAACGCCGTGGCCATCCCGCGGTAGGTGACCGGAATGCCTGCGGCGGTGGGTGCACCGATGGCCGAGGTGATACCCGGCACCACGAGCACGGGTACCCCGGCCGCCACCAGCGCCTCGGCCTCCTCGGCACCACGGCCGAACACGAAGGGGTCGCCCCCCTTCAGGCGCGCGACCACCTTTCCCTCGAGTCCGAGGCGTACAAGCAGTGCGGTGGTGTCGTCCTGACCCATGGCAACCTCACCGGGTGCCTTCCCCACGTCGATGAGCTCGACATCGGGACGCACGAGGTGCATGAGGGCCTCGGTGCCCAGGCGGTCGTACAGCACCACATCGGCGCGCATGAGGGCCTCGCGGCCGCGCACCGTGATGAGGCCCGGGTC
>JBIIQA010000206.1:0-2560 GCA_044342355.1 Miltoncostaeaceae bacterium
CCGCGCACGACGAGCACCAGCACGATGATGAGCACGATGACGCCACCCACGAGCATTGCGATCCGTGCCGCGGGCGACTGCATTCCGCCGCCGGCCGCCGTAGCGCGTGCGGGCGGGCGGCTCCCACCCGATGATCCACCGCCCGAACCGCGGCGCCGGCCGCCGCTTCTGCCGGATCCACCGGAGCCGGAACCACCACGGCGGCGTCCACCGCCCGGGGATGACCGGCGCGACGACTCGCGTGCACGGGGGTTGGGTCCCTCTGCCGGCGGCAGGGGGCCGGAGACGCCAGTGGGCTGGTCGTCGCGCCCAAGGTCCGTACCGGTGTCGTCTACATCCACTGTGGCGCTGCTCCCGATGGGCGAGGGGGGACTCGAACCCCCACGTTCTTGCGAACACTGGCACCTGAAGCCAGCGCGTCTACCAATTCCGCCACCCGCCCGGTGTCGGCCGTAAGGCGCGGGCATGCTAGCGCACCCAAGCCGCACGGCAGTCGCGCAGGTGAAGTCTACGATCGGCTCTCGATTCGGCGCGCTCGTGGGAAATCCTGCGCCGAAGGATTCCTCGGTCGGCGGTGGAAGGCCACTTCGCCTGATGCGTATCACCGGAACGAGCCAGACACCCACCCGCGCCCACGCGCCCCAGCGCGTCCTCGGCCGATACGACCTCATGGAGGTCATCGGCCGGGGGGCGACCTCGCGCGTCTACCGGGCCCTCGACCGCGCGACGGGTCACGAGGTCGCGGTGAAAGAGATCCCGGTCGACCTGGGGCTTGAGCAGCGCGTGGCCGCCGAGATCCGGGCGGCGGCACGCCTGGAGCACCCCAGCGTGGTGCGAATGCTCGACTGGGGTGAGGACAGCGAGTCGCTCTACCTCATCTCCGAACTGGTGGATGGGCCATCCCTCGAGCGCGTCTACGCCGATGCCCCACCGGGCGACCGCGCCACGGCGGAGATGGCGGCCGATGTGCTCGAGGCGCTCGACCACGCCCACGAGCGGGGGGTCATCCACCGCGACATCAAGCCCGCCAACATTCTCGTGGACGACCATGGCCATGCCCGTGTGGCCGACCTCGGCGTGGCGCGGCTGTCGGGTGAGTCCGGCATGACGCAGACCGGTGGGGTGGTGGGGACGATGGCCTATATGGCGCCCGAGCAGGCCACGGGCGAGCAGGTCACCGGGGCGGCCGATGTCTGGGCGGCCACGCTGGTGCTCTACGAGGGCCTCACGGGGCGCAACCCCCTCCTCGGGGCGAGCCCTGCCGACACCGCCCGGCGCGCGGCGCTGGGCGAGATACCCCCGATCCGCAACCTGCGACCCGACCTTCCGGTGCGCCTCGCGAAGGCCATCGACGCCGGCCTCGCACCACACCCCCAGGCACGCCCGCACGCGGCGCGCCTCGCGCACATCGTGCGGGCGGAGGCCCGGGCGCTTCCCGAAGGGCGGGGGCGGCGCGCCGTCGCGCTGCTCTCCGGTCCCGTCCCGCCACTGATGAGCGGCGTGGGTGCCGGCCTGCTCGGCGGTCTCATCGCTGAGCGGGGCCTGTCCGTGGGAGTGCTCGGCACTGCCGGAATCGCGCTGCTCGCAGGGGCGATCGGCGCATGGCGCCCGCCGCTCGCCGCCCTCGGCCTGGTGATCCTCGGCGCGGTCGCCACGGCCCCGGCGGCGCCGGCCCTCACCGGTATCGCGCTGGTCATCGCCCTGCTGATGGTGCTCACCGGCGCCCGCCACGACCGCCTGGTGCTGCTGCCGGTGCTGGCCCCCGTGCTCGCCATGCTGGGCCTCCTGCCGGTGTACGCGCTGCTGGTGGGGTCGGTGCGAACGGTGGCGGCCCGGGTGTGGACCGCCGTTGCCGGCATGGTGACGCTGCTCATGTGGCAGGTGATGGCCGGCGCCTCATCCTTCGTGCTCACCGGGTGGGAGGTGGCCCCCGCGTGGGACGCCCTACAGGGGGTGCGATCGCCGCAGGCCGCGGCCGAGGTCCTCATCGCGCCCATCACAGCCCACCCCGATGCCCTCGTGGGCTGCGTGATCATCATCGCGGCCGCCCTGACATGGCCGCTGGTCATCGGCGGCCGTGATGCGCGACGCATCCCGGCGGCCGTCATGTGGGCCTCTGCGCTCACGATCTCGGCGGGCCTCCTGGGCGGTGGAGGCCTCGTGGCCGTCGGCGCAGTGATCCCCTCGGCTATCCTCGCCGTCGCATGGGCAGCCCGGCCCTGGCGCGCATTCCTGCGCACCGGCTCCGGGCGATCGGCCTCTCTCAGCGGCACGGTGGGCTAGATGGCACTCCGAGACATCGAGCAGAAGATCGAGGGCGTGGTCGAGAAGACCTTCGGCCGCATGTTCCGGAGCACCCTGCAGCCGGTGGAGCTGGCGCGGCGCCTCGCACGCGAGATGGAGGACCACAAGACGGTCTCGGTGTCGCGCGTCTACGTGCCCAACCAGTACACGGTGTACCTCTCCACGGCCGATCGCCGCCAGTTCGCGAGCTACGAATCGGCGCTCGTGCGGGAACTCGGCTCATACCTCGAAGCCCATGCCCGCAGCGAGGGACTCT
>JBIIQA010000041.1:0-10148 GCA_044342355.1 Miltoncostaeaceae bacterium
GGGCCAGACCTTCGGGATGGAGCTCGAGTTCACCGAGGGCATGCAGTTCGACCGCGGTTACATGTCGCCCTACATGGTCACCGACCAGGAGCGCATGGAGGCCGTGCTGGAGGACTGCTACGTGCTCGCGCACGGCGGCAAGATCCAGAACGTCAAGGACATCCTTCCGCTGCTCGAGAAGGTCATCCAGACCGGCAAGCCGCTTCTCATCCTCGCCGAGGACGTCGAGGGCGAGGCCCTGGCCACCCTCATCGTCAACAAGCTGCGCGGCACCTTCACCGGCATCGCCGTCAAGGCGCCGGGCTTCGGCGACCGCCGCAAGCGCATGCTGGAGGACATCGCCATCCTCACCGGTGGCGAGCAGATCTCCGAGGAGATGGGCCTGAAGCTCGAGAACACCGAGCTCAGCCAGCTGGGTCGCGCCCGCAAGGTCGTGGTCGGCAAGGACACCACCACCACCAGCGACGGTGCCGGTGACCCCGAGGAGATCAAGGGCCGGATCAAGCAGATCCGCGTCGAGATCGAGAACAGCGACTCCGACTTCGACCGCGAGAAGCTCCAGGAGCGCCTCGCGAAGATGGCCGGTGGCGTGGCAGTCGTGAAGGTCGGCGCCGCCACCGAGACCGAGATGAAGGAGAAGAAGCACCGCGTGGAGGACGCCCTCCAGGCCACCCGTGCCGCCCTCGAGGAGGGCATTGTGCCGGGCGGTGGCGTGGCGCTTGTCAACGCAGAGCCGGTCCTCGACAAGATCAAGCTCAAGGGTGACGAGGCCACGGGTGTCGAGATCGTGCGTCGCGCGCTGGAGGAGCCTCTCCGCCAGCTGGCCAACAACGCCGGGCTCGAGGGCTCGATCGTCGTGGGCAAGGTCCGTGAGCTGAAGAATGGCCAGGGGCTGAACGTCGACACGGGTGAGTACATCGACCTGGTCGAGGCAGGCATCATCGACCCGGCCATGGTGACGCGCTCGGCGCTGCAGAACGCAGCCTCGATCGCCAAGAACGTCATCACGACCGAGGCGATCGTCGTCAACAAGCCCGAGGAGGGCGGCGCGATGGCTCCGCCGCCGAACATGGGCGGCATGGGCGGCATGGGCGGGATGATGTAAGCCGAGCCTCCAGGCTCAGCTGTTCCGCTTCAGGTGAGGGGCGGGCCTTCGGGCCCGCCCCTTGTCGTTCCGGTTGCCCCGTGACGCATCCCCGTGACGCATCCCCGTGGCGCACCTGCGGGGCGCCTCCCCGCAGGTGCGCCGTACTATCGGGGCCGTGTTTGCCCCTCGTATCGCCCTCCGCGTCGCGGCGCTCATCGTCGTGGCCGCATGCGCCCTCGCGCCGTCACTGGCGTCTGCGGCGGAGCGGCCCTTCTCGCTGAGGTATTCGAACAACGTGAACGGCCAGATCACCATGGCCGCCAACACCATCATGCAGTGCCCCACCAACACGGTCGATCCCCTGATGAACTCGGGGTGCCTCGGGGCGCAGGCGGGCACGAACGCACGCAACAACAACTCCTTCGACATGCAGTGGCTCGATGTCGATTCCGACCCGTCCACATCCACGTCGTCGTCGGCGAACGTCGTGATGCCGACGGGCAGCCGCGTGCTGTTCGCGGGTCTGTACTGGACCGGCCTCAACAAGAAGGGCGAGGCGATCACCGGGGCCAATGGCTTCAAGGCCGTGCCCCAGATGCCCGCTGACGTCGCGGCCATCGGCACGGTGAAGCTGAAGGTGCCGGGTTCCGCCACCTACGCCACCGTCACCGCTGCAGGAGCCGACGTGAACACGGCGTCCATCGCCGTATCGGGCGGCTATGGCGCGTTTGCCGATGTGACGTCTCTCGTGAACGCCGGCGGTGCCGGTACCTACACCGTGGCAAATGTGCAGACCGGGACGGGGGGAAACTCCTACGCGGGCTGGTCGCTGGTGGTGGCCTACTCAAACCCTGACGAGCCGCTGCGCAACCTCTCCGTGTTCGACGGCCTCAAGGTGGTGAGTGGCAGCCAGCAGATCGACATCCCCCTCAGCGGGTTCAAGACGCCGTCGTCGGGCGCGGTCAACACCACCATCGGCGTCGTGGCCGCCGAGGGTGACGCGGGTGCCACCGGCGACTACCTCACGCTCAACGAGCAGCTGCTCACCGACGCCGTGCACCCGGCGAACAACACCGAGAACTCCACCATCGCCAACCGTGGTCAGCACGTGACGACGAAGAACCCCGACTGGCGCAACCAGCTGGGCTACGACTCGAGCCTCTTCTCGGCCGACGGCTTCCTCGGCAACGGCGACACCACCGCGATCTTCCGGGCCAAGACCAGCGGCGACACCTACGCGCCCCAGGCCATCACGTTCGCCACGGAGCTGTTCTCGCCCAACGTCACACTGACGAAGACCTCGCCCGCCGGGCAGGACTTCCCGGGGGCCACCAAGACCTACACCATCACGGCCACCAACCTCGGTCTGGCGGACGCCACCGACGCCATCCTCACCGACCCGATGCCGCCGGGCTTCACCCGCACCAGCGGGCCCACCGTCACCAGCGGCACGGCCACCGCCGAGTGGGATGGCACCAACAACCAGGCCGTGGTGTACATGGGTACCGGTAGCGCGTCGGGCGTGGGCGGCAAGCTGGCCCCCAACGATTCCGTCTCGTTCACCATCACCGGGACCATCGGCCCGGCGGAGCCCCTCGGTGATGTGATCACCAATACCGCCACGCTCGCCTTCGTATCGCCCGATCTCGGCCTGCCCATCTCGGTGGTGGCCGACGACGACACCACCATCACCTACCCCGATCCGGGCATCAGCAAGACGCTGCTGTCGTCGTCGGGCAACCAGTACCGCTTCCAGCTCCTGGTGACCAACGACGGTACGGCCGCTACCACGGGACTGGTGACCGTTGATGACACGATCGCCGGCGCCTCGGGATTCGCGGTGAACCCCGAGGGAACCGGATGGACCTGCCCCGTATCGCCACCGGCCACGTTCACGTGCACGCGGTCCGATGTCCTCGCGCCCGGTGCCTCGTATCCCCCCATCACTGTGACGGCGACCTATCCCAACGGCGCGCTCATCACCAATACCGCCACGCTGGCCCACGGCAGCGGTGGCGAGCCCAGTGACAGCGCGAGCCCATCGGTCCTCAACAACTCGTCAACGGTGAGTGCCGGGCAGAGCCCGCTGGCCACCCTGATCCTGAACAAGGCGGCGCTCAGCGGCACCATCAGCTTCGGCACCCTCGGTGGCTTTCGCATGGAAGTGCGCAATAACGGGCCGTCCCCCGCCACCGGCGCCACCCTCGAGGACACCCTGCCGGCAGGTCTGAACTACGTCTCCCACACGTCCACCCAGGGCGCGTGCACCACTGCACCCGGATCCGCTGGCACGACGATCGTCTCCTGCGCGCTCGGCACCATCCCGGCCAACGAGTCGGCAACGGTGGTCATCCGTGCACGCCCCGACGCCTCGTTGGTGGGCGCCACCGCCACGGTCGTCACCAACACCGCCACGGCGTCATCGGACGTGACCCCCTCGCCGTCCACCGACACCGCCACGCTCACCATCCGTTCGGGAGCCGATCTCGAACTCAGCAAGTCGGCCAACGTCGCGACGGTGGCGCAGGGCCAGCCGGTCACCTACACGCTCGGAGTGACGAACAACGGGCCCGCGTCGGCGAGCAACGTGCGCGTGGTTGATCGACTGCCCGCTGCCATCGACCCCACGACGGTCACCACCAGCCCGGCCCTCGGATCGGGGTGCACCCTCTCGGGCAGCACGGTGACCTGCGTGCTTGGCGCGTTGGCGAACGGGGCCTCCGGAACCGTGACGATCACCGGGACGACGCGCAACCCACCGGTGGCCGCCGCCGACCGTCAGGCCGTGAACAAGGCGAACGTCTTCTCATCGACCGACGACCCCGACCCGTCGAACAACGCCGATGAGGCCACGGTCATCGTGACCGACGCCGCCGACCTGCAGGTGAACGCGACAGGGCCGGGATCGATCGTGGCCGGCGGCACGGGCGAGGTGGCATTCGTCACCACCAACAACGGCCCGTCGACCGCCGCCGGGTCGTCGCTGGTCATCACCATTCCCAGTGACCTCACGCCCATCTCCGCACCCGCGGGCTGCACCATCGCCGGGCAGACCGTCACGTGTGCGCTGGGTGACCTCGCGAGTGGGGCCAGCATCACCACGCCCGTCGGTGTGAGGGCGGGCGAGGGCCTTGTGCAGGTGAACGCCGTGGCAAGCGCTGACGCCACGTCGACCACCCCCGACTTCGACACCCGCAACAACGGCGACATCGCCCCGTTCATCACCGGACCGGTGGCCGACCTGGTGGTGACCAAGACCGCGGGCGCCTCTGCGGTGACGGCCGGCGGTACCGTCAACTGGACGCTCGACATCGCCAACATCGGCCCGGCCTCGTCGAACGGCGCGGTGGTGACCGACACCCTTCCCGCCGGCCTCACGCCCATGAGCATCTCGAGCAGCGTTCCCGACGCGTGCACCATCGCGGGGCAGGTGGTCACATGCCAGGCGGGCCAGATCGTGCCCGGTGGGGGTTATCAGGCGCTCATCGTCACGCAGGTGAATGAGGACTGGGCCGGAGCGCAGATCACCAACTCCGCCACGCTCACCCCGGGCGGTGAAACCGATCCCAACGCGGCCAACAACACGTCCAGCGCGACGGTCTCCGTGAACCCGGGCGCGACCGGCGCCGACCTGCAGATCCGCAAGGTCGCGAGCGCGGCACGCGTGGCGCCCGGCGGGTCGCTCGGCTACACGATCACGGTGACCAACCTCGGGGGCACGGTGTCGACCGGCGCGACGGTCACCGACACCCTGCCGGCCGGCCTCACCCCATCCAGCGCGCGCATCAACGGGCAGGCCTGTCAGGTGCGCGGGCGCATCGTCACGTGCCCCGTTCCGCAGCTCATCATCGACGCGTCGGCCACCGTGACCATCACCGCGAGGGTGGGCAGAGACCGGGCCGGTGCGGCGCTGCTGAATATCGCCACCGTCTCGACCGGCGGGCAGGCCGATCCCAACCCGGCCAACAACACCGCGCGCGCCCTGAGCCGCGTCACCACGAGCGCGCGCACCCGAGCGCGCCTTGGTATACGCACGCGTGTGGGCCCGTCCATCGCCCGCCCGGGCCAGTCGGTTCTGGTGTCGGCGACGGTGCGCACCCTCACGGGCTACCCGGCCAATACCGTGCGCGCGTGTCTCACCATCCCGAAGGGTCTGGCCTACCGCGCCTCGTCGGGGACGCGGCGCGGCAACGTGGTGTGCTGGACCCGGAGCCAGGTGCGCAACGGGTCTCCGGTCACGGTCAGCTACCGCGCGGTGGCTCGCCGCGCGGGAACCGTGACGGCTGTTGGCACGGCGGCGGCGGGCAACGCCGTGCGCGTGAGCGCTCCGGCTGCGCTGCCCATCATCAGGGTGACCGGCTAGCCGGAGCGGGTGGGGGCGGCCTGCGCCCGGGCGGTGGCCGCCCGGCGTATCGACCACATGACCGTCCGCCGGACAGTGATGATGATCACGGCCGAGGCGATGGCCGTCCACGTGGTGGCGACGGAGAGTTTCAGCAGGCCGGCTGCCACCCAGAACTCAAGACCGAGGGCAACGCCGTCCTTCCAGTCGCCGCGCACGGTGACGGCCGCGGCCGTGAGCAGGCCGATCGTCACCAGCACGGGAAAGGCCGCGAAGGCCACGACCTCGGAAAAGACCTGGCGGGCCTCCTCGGCGTCCATCAGTGACGGATGGAGGGAATGGGCGCCATCTGCTCACCGCGCGCCTCGAGCTCGGCACGCTCGGTGGCGATCTCCTTGGTGAGGAAGTAGTTGAGCAGGGTGCGGATGCCGGCGATGGCCGCGAGCTGGCCGATGTCGGTGAACGACGGAGCCACGGCCGTCTTCATGATGTCTGCAGCCAGCTGGAACTCGAGGCCAAGCACGAGGAACGACCCAAGGGCCAGGCGGGTGCGCACGAACCGGTGAGAGGTGACCTGGTGCGACAGTGCACGGACCAGCATGACGACCGCGACCGCGACACCGATGGCGATGACGAGCGCCCCGATGACCTCGGTGATGAGGACGATCCAGTCGACAGCGTCGCGAACGGCACTCTGGGCAGAGGTGAGGGCGGACTCCACGGCGATGAGCCTACCCGCGTGAACGCGGGGTGACGGCGTAATAACATTCGAGTTCGGGCTTGGGGAAATACCTAAAAATCTCTAGGTTATTCCGAATATCAGCGGTTCCCCGACGACGACGCAGGAGATTCCACGCGCATGAGTGACTACCACCGCGACACCGTCGCCCTCCATGGCGGGCAGGTTCCCGACCCGACCACCAACGCGCGGGCCGTGCCGATCTACCAGACGACGTCGTTCGTCTTCAACGACGCCGAGCACGCGGCGAACCTGTTCGCCCTCGCCGAGCCCGGCAACATCTACACGCGCATCATGAACCCCACGTGGGATGTTCTCGAGCAGCGCATCGCGCAGCTTGAGGGTGGCATCGCCGCGTGTGCGCTGGCATCGGGCCAGGCTGCGGTGACCTACTCGGTGATGAACGTCTGCCGCGCCGGCGACAACATCATCGCCGATCCGCAGTTGTACGGGGGTACCTACAACCTGTTCGCCCACACGCTGCCGCAGTTCGGCATCGAGGTGCGGTTCGCCGACGGCAATGACCCGTCGTCGATCGCCCGCCTGGCCGACGAGAACACCCGCGCGGTGTTCGTGGAGTCGCTCGGCAACCCGAGCCTCAACGTGGTCGACCTGCGCGCCTGGGCCGACGCCGCCCACGCCGTGGGCGTTCCCCTGATCGTCGACAACACGGTGGCCACGCCGATCCTGTGCCGCCCCATCGAGCACGGCGCCGACATCGTGGTGCAGTCCCTCACCAAGTTCATCGGTGGTCACGGCACGTCGATCGGCGGCATGATCATCGATGGCGGCAACTTCGACTGGCCGGCGCACAGCGACCGCTTCCCCGGCCTCACGAAGCCCGACCCCAGCTACCACGGCGTGGTGTGGTCCGACGCGCTCGGGCCCGCGGCCTACATCGGGCGCATCCGCACCGTGCTTCTGCGCAACACGGGCGCGGCGCTCTCGCCGTTCAACGCCTTCCTCTTCCTGCAGGGCGTCGAGACGCTGCACCTGCGCATGGAGCGCCACTGCAGCAACGCGATGGCAATCGCCAAGCACCTCGAGTCGCACCCGTCGGTGGAGTGGGTCAACTACCCGGGCCTGACCACCTCGAAGGACCACGCCAACGCGCAGAAGTACCTCGATGGCGGCTACGGCGCCATCCTCACCTTTGGCATCAAGGGCGGTCGCGAGGCCGGCCAGGGCTTCATCTCCGGGCTCGAGCTGTTCAGCCACCTGGCGAACATCGGCGATGCGAAGTCGCTGGCCATTCACCCGGCCACCACCACGCACTCCCAGCTGAATGACGAGGAGTTGGCATCGGCGGGGGTCACGGCCGAGACCGTGCGTCTGTCGGTGGGAATCGAGTCTGTCGGCGACCTCATCGCGGACATCGATCAGGCGCTGGCGAAGGCCACCGCGTGATCGGAGTGACCAACTGACGACCAGCACATCCTCGGGGGGCCTCGGGCTCACCGAGACCCAGCGGGTTGTCCTGTTCACGCAGGATGACCCGCTGGTGCTGGAGTCGGGTGCTCGGCTTGGTCCCGTGGAGGTGGCGTACGAGACGTACGGCACGCTGAACGCGGGGGGAACCAACGCCGTCTACGTGTGCCACGCCCTCACGGGTGATGCCCACGCCGCCGGCCACCACGGCGACCCGGAGCGCCGTGGCTGGTGGGACAACATGATCGGCCCCGGACGGCCGGTCGACACAGATCGCTTCTTCGTCGTCTCCTCAAACCTGTTGGGGGGGTGCCAGGGAACCACGGGACCGGGGTCCACGGATCCCGCGACGGGACGGCCGTATGGGCTCACGTTCCCGCTCTACACCGTGCGCGATCTGGTGACCGTGCACCGCGCGCTGCTTGCGCACCTCGGCATCAGCCGGCTTGCCGGGGCCATCGGCGGGTCGCTCGGTGGGATGCAGGTGCTCCAGTGGGCCCTTGACCATCCGGGTGAGATCACCGCTGCGCTCGTTATCTGCTCGTCGTCGCGGCTCTCGGCGCAGAACATCGCCTTCAGCGCCGTCGCCCGCGAGGCGATCATGCGCGACCCGCACTTCCAGGGGGGTGACTACTACGGCACGGGAGATGCGCCCGACACCGGGCTCTCCATCGCCCGGATGATGGCCCACATCACCTACCTGTCGGAGGAGTCGATGCGCGAGAAGTTCGGGCGTCGCCTGCAAAACGGCGATGCACCGGCCTTCGACTTCAGCGTCGACTTCCAGGTGGAGAGCTACCTCCACCACCAGGGCGAGTCGTTCCTCAAGCGGTTTGACGCCAACACATACCTGTACATGACCCGGGTCATGGACTACTTCGACGCCTTTGCGGACCTTCCGGCGCCGTCCGGTGGAGAGGCAGAGGCCGGGGGCACCCGCTTCCTGGTGGTCTCGTTCGACTCCGACTGGCGCTTTGACACCGAGCACTCGCGCGAGATCGTGCGGCACCTGCAGGCACTGCGCGCACCGGTCACCTTCCGCGAGATCGAGTCGCCGTGGGGCCATGACTCGTTCCTGCTGGAGATCCCGGAGTACCAGCGCACGGTGGAGGCCTTCCTGTCCCGGGCCGCCACCGACCTGAGCCTCTAGCCCGGCAACCCCGCAACCCCGGGGACATACCCCGGTAGCCTGCGCGGGATGTCCCTGCGTCCCGATCTCGACGTTGTCGCCGCCATGGTGCCGCCCGGCTCGCGCGTTCTCGACCTCGGGTGCGGCGACGGTGCGCTGCTTGATCACCTCATCCGCGCGAAGGGGTGCGACGGCACGGGCGTGGAGATCTCCGACGAGGGCTTCCACGCGTGCGTGACCCGGGGCGTTCCGGTGATGGTCGGCGACATCGACCGCGGCCTGAGCGATGTCGAGGACGGCTCGTACGACGTGGTGATCCTCTCCCAGACGCTGCAGGCCACACATCGGCCCGCGCTGGTACTGCAGGAGATGATGCGGGTGGGACGCGTGGGAATCGTGTCGTTCCCCAACTTCGGTCACTGGCGGCTGCGGTGGTCGCTCGCGGCGCGTGGGCGCATGCCCACCAGCCGGTCGCTGCCCTTCCACTGGTACGACACACCGAACATTCACCTGTGCACCATCCGCGACTTCGAGGCCCTGCTCTCGCACGAGCACATGGACACGATCCGCCGTGCCCTGCTCGATGAGCGCGGCCGCCCGCTCGAGGGCACGCGCCGCCGCCGCCCCAACCTGCTCGCCGCAGGTGCCGTGTACCTGGTGGGGCCCACCACTCCGTGATCGAGACCGCCTTCTCGGCGCTCATCATGATCGCCATCGGGGCCCTGCTGCAGCGCTTCGGGGTGATCCGTCGCGACCAGTCGCCCATCCTGGTGCAGATCACGCTCTACGTGCTGCTGCCGGCTCTGGTGCTCGACATCATGGTGGGCGCCAACCTCGACTGGGGCCTCATCATCGTGCCCTTCGTCGCTTTCGGGGTGACCGCGGTGATGGCCCCCATCGCCCTGCTGATGGCGCGCGCGCTGCGCCTGAGCCGCTCGGCCACCGGCGCCGTCATCGTGGCCGTCGGCGTTGCCAACACGGGGTTCTTCGGGCTGCCGCTCATCGCTGCATCCGGCGGTGACTACTCGCTCACCGTCGCCGTGATGTACGACGCCCTCGGCACGGGGATCCTGATCTGGACGTTCAATCCCCTTGTCGCCTCATGGTTTGGCAGGGGAGAGGTGGGTGACGCCCTGCGCCTCCGCTCGTCGCTCAAGGGCCTGCTGCTCCCACCGATGTGGGCACTGATCATCGGGCTCGTCCTCAACCTCGCCGGGGTGCGCGATCTGTGGGACTTCGTGGAGTTCCCGGTGCAGTACCTCGCGGCGGGGCTTCTGCCGGTGATCATGATCTACGTGGGTGTCGTGCTCGAGTGGTCGGGCATCTCCGACAACTGGCGGACGATCGCCGGGGTCTCGGTGCTCAAACTGGTGCTGGCGCCGGTCGTGGGCTTCACCATCGCGTACGCGTTCGGCTTCCGAGG
>JBIIQA010000209.1:0-10116 GCA_044342355.1 Miltoncostaeaceae bacterium
TACGGCTGCCGCGTTCATGGCGATCAATGCGACCGGCACCCGTGCGTATGTGGTGAACCGCAACGCCGGGGCGACGCCGGCCACCATCTCGCAGTACTCCATCGGGGCCGACGGCAAGCTGACTCCACTCACCGCAGCCACCGTCTCGGTGCCCAACCTCGATCCCGTCGAAATTGCACTCACCCCTAACGGCGGGTATGCGTATGTGACGTCCTACAACACCGGGAAGGTCACCCAGTATTCGGTGGGTGCCGATGGCGCGCTCGCAGTTCTTTCGCCGAGCAGCGTGTCGGTGGCGAGTGCGGTGGGTATCGCCGTGAGCCCCGATAGCGGCAGCCTCTATGTGAGTTCGTGGAACGGCGCATCGGTCTACCAGTTCACCATCGGGGGGAATGGCCAGTTGACCCCCAAGGCACCCCCTGCGCTGCCCTCGGCCGCCTGGGCTGCCGGCCTCGCTGTGTCGTCGGACGGCAAGAACCTCTACGCGGGTGGCGCCAACACCAGTGCGCTCGTGTCGCAGTACGCAATAGGGGTGGGCGGTGCACTCACCGCGCTCAGCCCGGCGTCGGCGACATCCGGGGGGACCAACCCGTTGGCCCTCGCGCTTGTGCCCGCCCAGTTCCTGGCACCGACCATCGTGCCGTCGTCCACGCAGCAGTCGGCGACCTCGTTCACCTACAGCGTGCGCTTCACGCGTGCTGTCACCGGGCTCGACGCAAGTGACTTCACGCTCGGTGGCACTGCACCCGGATGGGCCGTGCAGTCGGTGAGTGGCTCGGGGGCGGGCCCGTACACCGTCACGGTCGGGGGCGGCACCACGGGCACGGTCATCCTCACGCTGCCCACCGGCACCGTCACCGATGCGGCGGGGGCATCCGGACCGGTGGTGGCCAAGACGGCTGCCACCGTGACCGTTGACCGCGGTCCACCGTCGGTGGTGTCGTTCACCCCGGCGGCGAGCACCATCGGCACCACGCCCGCCACGTATTCGCTCACCTTCACCGAGCCGATCACGGGCCTCGCGGCGAGCGACATCACGCTGGGGGGTACCTCCTCGGGCTGGACCGTCACGGGTATCGCCGGGTCGGGTGCCGGGCCCTACGCCGTCACCCTTACGGCGGCGACCATGCCCACCGACGGAACACTCGTGCCTCGGCTGGCCTTGAACTCGGTGACTGACCTGGGCGGCAACACCGGCCCGTTGTTCGCGGCCGATGCCACCGCCGGAAACGTGCTGTTCACGCCGCAGGCGCCGAGGGTTCTGCCACTGCAGGGCGACAACCTCATCTCCTGGACGCCGAGCACGGGTGCCAACGTCACCGGCTACAGGGTGTTCTGGGGCACGTCGCCCGACGGCCTGACGAACCAGCTCAACGTCGCCGGCGCCGGAACGTCGCTGGTCCAACACGCGGGCCGCACCATCGGAACGACCTACTACTACGCGGTGGCCCCTGTCGATGCAGCCGGCAACGTGGGTACGCGCACCGCAACGGTGAGCGGAACGTCCGCATTCACGCAGGACACCCGCTTCACGTGCACGGGCGCCGCGCAGACATACACAGTGCCCACGGGGGTCTCGTGGGTGTCGGTGGATGCCCTCGGCGCACGCGGCGGCAGGTACCCAGACGGGCCAGCCGACGCGGGCAAGGGCGGCCGGGTTGAGGCGAACCTTCCGGTGTCCGCCGGCGAGAGCCTGCAGGTGAACGTGGGCTGCACCACCACCACGCACACGGGCGGATGGAACGGCGGCGCCACGGCCTCGGCGGCCCCCGGCGCGGGTGGCGGCGGCGCCACCGACATCCGCCGCGGCGGCACGACGCTCGCCAACCGCGTGCTGGTGGCCGGCGGCGGCGGCGGCGCGGGCGGCAGCAGCAACGCGGCCAACACCGGCGGCGCCGGTGGCGGGCTGGTGGGTGGCGAAGGCGGAAGCCAGAGCTATGACGGCGTCTCCTACGTCGGTGGACTCGGCGGCTCGCAGTCGGCGGGCGGTGCGGGCGGAAAGTGGACGTCGTTGGTCGGCCTGGCCGGAACGCTCGGAAATGGCGGCGCCCCGACCAGCGGCTACCAGGGCGGCGGTGGCGGCGGCGGCTACTACGGCGGTGGCGGTGGCGGCGCCCACAACGGCGGCGGCGGCGGATCGTCGTATGCGGCGCGCACCGCTGCGGACGTGACGCAGGTTCAGGGCTCGTCCCTCAGCACGGGCGCGGGCATTGGACTGCGCGACTGCTACCTCGACAGCGCACCGCCGTGCCGCACGCGCGTGGGCGACGGCGGCGCAGTCGTCACCGCGACCATCCCCGATCCCAAGGTGCAGGGGCTCATCGCCACCGGCTGGCAGGGGTACGTGTCGGCGGGGTGGACTCCCAGCCCGGTCAGCGACGTCACCGGCTACACGATCTACTGGGGCACCTCGGCAGGTGCGCTCACCAACGTGGTGTCGGTGGATGGAGCGGGCACACGCACGTGGGTGCACGACGGGGTGAGGGTCAACGAGCCGTACTTCTATGCCATCAGCGCCATCACGTCGACCGGGCTCGAGACGCCCAGGTCAGTGACGGTGAAGGCGATTCCCACGTTCACCTCGGACCAGCGCTTCTCGTGCACATCGGCGGCGCAGTCGTACACCGTGCCGCCCGGCGTGAGCCTCATGCGGGTGACCGCGGTGGGCGCCCGCGGTGGCGATAACACCTCCCCGGCCGTCCCCGGCAAGGGTGGCCGGGTTGAGGCAAGCATCCCCGTGACCGCCGGCGAGAGCCTGCAGGTGAATGTGGGCTGCACCACCACCACGCTCACGGGCGGATGGAACGGCGGCGCCACGGCCTCGACGGCCCCCGGCGCGGGTGGCGGTGGCGCCACCGACATCCGCCGCGGGGGCACGGCGCTCGCCAACCGCGTGCTGGTGGCCGGCGGCGGCGGCGGCGCGGGCGGCAGCAGCAACGCGGCCAACACCGGCGGGGCCGGTGGCGGGCTGGTGGGCGCCGGCGGGGGAAGCCAGGGCTTCGATGGCGTGACCGACTTCGGCGGCCTCGGCGGCTCGCAGTCGGCAGGCGGCGCAGGTGGCCTCTGGGGCGGCTCACACCGCGGCAGCGCCGGAGCGCTTGGCATCGGCGGCACCCCGGCCAGCGGGTACCAGGGCGGTGGTGGCGGCGGCGGCTACTACGGCGGTGGCGGTGGCGGCGCCCACAACGGCGGCGGCGGCGGGTCGTCGTACACCACGCCGGCCGCAGTGGACGTGCAGCACACGCAGGGTGATGGCGCCGGCAACGGATGGGCCATCGTCAGCACGCCTGCAACGGTCGATTCGTTCGTGCGCAACCTCACCGCCACGGGTTGGCAGGGCTTCGACGTTCTGAACTGGACGCCCACCCAGGTGTCGGGTGCCACCGGCTATCGCGTGTACTGGGGAACCGCCCCGGGCAACCAGACCAACGTGGTGGACGTGAACGGCGCCGAGACGACCAGCTGGACCCACGGCGGCCTCACGCTCGGCACCACCTACTACTACCGCGTGGCGGTGGTCACCTCGGATGGCCTCGTCACCCCGCAGTCGGTGGAGGTGCAGGCCACGCCGTCATTCACGGTGGAGAACCGCTTCTCATGCACGGGTGCGGCGCAGACCTACACGGTGCCTGCCAACACCACGTGGCTGAACGCGGAGTTGCTGGGTGCCCGCGGCGGCAAGAACCCTGACGGGCCAGCCGAGCCGGGCAAGGGCGGCCGCCTGGCCGGCTCGATCCCCGTGACCGCCGGCGAGAGCCTGCAGGTGAACGCGGGCTGCACCACCACCACGCACACGGGCGGATGGAACGGCGGCGCCACGGCCTCGGCGGCCCCCGGCGCGGGTGGCGGCGGCGCCACCGACATCCGCCGCGGCGGCACGACGCTCGCCAACCGCGTGCTGGTGGCCGGCGGCGGCGGCGGCGCGGGCGGCAGCAGCAACGCGGCCAACACCGGCGGCGCCGGTGGCGGGCTGGTGGGCGCCGGCGGCGGAAGCCAGAGCGCCGACGGCGTCAGCTACATCGGTGGACTCGGCGGCTCGCAGGTGGCAGGTGGTGCAGGCGGCCTCTGGGGCGGCTCACACCCCGGCACCGCCGGAGCGCTTGGCATCGGCGGCACCCCGGCCAGCGGGTACCAGGGCGGTGGTGGCGGCGGCGGCTACTACGGCGGTGGCGGTGGCGGCGCCCACAACGGCGGCGGCGGCGGGTCGTCGTATGCGGCCCCGTCTGCAGCCGGCGTCACGCACAGCCAGGGCGACGCGTCGTCCACCGGTGCGGGCGTGGGCGTGGGCGAGTGTTCCGCATCGGCACCCCCCTGTCGCCGAATCGTGGGTGATGGCGGCGCCATCCTTACCGTTCCGGGCTCGCCTGTTCCGCTGGGCGTGGTGGCGCAGCCCGCCAACAACCTGGTGACCCTTGCGTGGCAGGCCTCCCTCGGCACCGGACTCGACTCGTACGTCGTGTACCGCGCTGGCGCGGGCGGCGCGTGGGTGGCCATTGGCACGGTGCCCGTCGGAACCACCGAGTTCCGCGACGACACCGCAGTCAACGGCACCACGTACACCTATGCGGTGGCGGTCGTGGTGATCGTGAGTGGCGAGCCGGTGGAGTCGCCGAAGTCGGCCTCGCTGCAGGCCACGCCGCAGGCGCCCGTTGTTCCCACGCCGGTGTCGACCAGCACGTGTGCCGGGCAGAACTACGTGGTGCCGGCCGGCGTTTCGTGGCTCACTGTTGATGCCCTCGGCGCCCGCGGCGGCAAGAACCCCACTGGGCCAGCCGATCCGGGCAAGGGTGGTCGCGTGAAGGCCACGATCCCCGTGACGCCGGGTGAGACGCTGCAACTCAACGTGGGCTGCACCACCACCACCGTCACGGGCGGCTGGAACGGCGGAGCCAACGCATCGGCGGCCCCCGGCGCGGGCGGCGGTGGCGCCACCGACATCCGCCGCGGCGGCACGACGCTCAGCAATCGTGTGCTGGTGGCCGGCGGCGGTGGCGGTGCTGGCGCCAGCGGCAGCGCGCTCAACACCGGCGGCGCCGGTGGTGGGCCGGTCGGCGGCACTGGCGGCAGCGCCAACGGCGACGGCGTCAGCTACATCGGCGGCGGCGGCGGCATGCAGTCGGCAGGCGGTGCAGGCGGTAAGTGGACGTCGATCCTCGGCATTGCCGGAACGCTCGGAAATGGCGGAGCCCCGAGCAGCGGGTACCAGGGCGGCGGTGGCGGCGGCGGCTACTACGGCGGTGGTGGCGGCGGCGCCCACAACGGCGGCGGCGGCGGGTCGTCGTACATCACCCCATCCGCCGTGAACGTAAGCAACACCCAGGGTGACGCAGGTAGCGCCGGCAACGGATCCATCGGCCTGTCGTACATCGTCGACACAACGGCACCGGCCGCGACCGCGGTGGCGGCAGGCGTGACGCCGGGCACCTACCGCGCTGGCGCGGCCATTCCCATCTACGTCTCGTTCAGTGAGCCCGTGGCGGTCACCGGCACGCCGACCCTGTCTGTGAACGTCGGCACGCGCACGGCGGTGCTCACATACGTGAGCGGGTCGGGCACCGCCAACCTCACGTTCTCGTACACGGTGGCAGCAGGCGACCAGACACCGGCCCTCGAGACCACCGGTACGTCCGCGCTGTCACTGGCCGGCGGGTCGATCAGGGACATGGTGGGCAACGTGGCCAGCATCACCACTCCCGTGCCCGGTGGCGATGGATCGCTCTCATCGGAGGCCATCCTGGTGATCGACGCCGTGGTGCCCGCCGTGCCCACGGGGGTAGCCGCGGGCTCGGGTGGGGCGAGTGCGCCGCTCGTCACATGGGCAGCCAACAACGATGCCGACATCGCCGGTTACCGGGTGTTCGGCGGCACCACCAACCCGCCCACCACGCAGCTCACCACGCTTTCCGCCGGCACGCGTGACTTCACGTTCGACGCCGCACTGCGCGGGGTTCCCTACTTCTTCTACGTGGTTGCCGTGGATGCCGCGGGCAACGTGAGCGGCCCCTCGGCGGTGGTCACCTACACACGCCCCAACACGCTGATCGACATCACCGAATTCGGGGCGGCCACGACGCTCACCGGCGCGACCAGCATCCCGTTCACCTTCGCGGTGGGCGACTCCGTGACGGGGCTCACGGCGTCGGACTTCACCGTGAGCGGTACGGCCACCGGATGGAGCGTGCAGTCGGTCACCGGATCGGGCCCCGGTCCGTACACCGTCACCGTAGGCGGCACGAGCACCGGCACCGGCAGCGTCATCCTCACCATCGCCCAGAACGCGGTGCTCGACTCGGCGAACACGCCCTTCCCCGGCGCGGCGGTAGCGGCTCCCACGGTGATGGTCGACCGCACGCCGCCGACGGCCACCTGGACCTCGCCGTCGTCTCCCACTGCCGCGAGCGCGCCCATCTTCACGCTCGCCCTGGGCAAGTCGGTGACAGGCATCGCGGCCGGCGACTTCTCGAATTCCGGCACGGCGACCGGCTGCACGTTCGTGCCGTCGGCCGGCAGCGGGACATCGGTGATGGTGACCGTGACGGGCTGCTCCGAGGGCACACTCACCCCGGTGCTCGCAGCGGGTGGCGTCACGGATGCGGCAGGCAACGTGGGCCCCACCGGGGCCGCCGCGGCCTCCACCATCACCATCGACCGCACTGGCCCGTCGGCCACGTGGGGCACGGCGCCGGCCTCTCCCACCAATGCGACGAGCGTGGCCTTCCCACTCACCTTCAGCGAGTCGACCCTCGGCATCGCCGCGGGTGACTTCGTGAACCAGGGCACGGCGACCGGCTGCGTGTTCACCCCATCGGCATCCACCGGCACCAGCATCAACCTCGTGGTGAGCGGCTGCTCCGACGGCACCATCGCGCCTCGCCTGCTTGCAGGCACGGTCATCGATGGCGCGGGAAACACCGGCCCGGCGTCCGATCGCGATGCCGCAAGTGTCACCATCGACCGGGCGCCCACGACGGTCTCGTGGGCGCCCCCGTCCAGCCCCACCGGAAGCGCGACCCAGGCGTTCACCCTCACCTTCGCCGATGCGGTCACCGGTATCGAGGCGGCGGATATCACCAACACCGGCACATCGATCGGCTGCTCGTTCGGCGTCTCCGCTGCCAGCGGCACGTCGGTGATCGTCACCGCGAGCAACTGCTCCGACGGCACCGTCATTGCGCAGATCGCCGCGGGCGCGGTCGTCGATGTGGCCGGCAACGCCAGCCCTGTCACCGCGCAACCGTCGGCGGCCGTCACGATTGATCGCACGGCACCCGCGGTGGTGTCCATCGCGCCGTCCGCGGCCGTCACCAGCGCCACCTCATTCACCTACGCAGTCACGTTCAACAAGGCCATCTCAGGGCTTGCCGCCAACGACTTCTCGTTCGCGGGCACCTCGACCGGGTGGAGCGTGACGGGCGTGAGCGGCTCCGGCAGCGGCCCGTACACAGTCACGGTGGGTGGTGGTGCGGCGCCGGCGAACGGCACCATCATCGCCACGCTCGCGGCCGGTGCCGTCACCGACGTGGCGGGCAACACCGGCCCCGTGGTGCCCAGCGCGGCTTCCACGGTCACGGCGGCCTACACGCTCGCCAGCACCGTGCGGCCCGTGGTGAGCGGCACGCCCAGCACCGGATCGGTCATGACCACCACCGATGGCACGTGGACCGGCGAGACCCCGATCAGCCTGACGTACCAGTGGGAGACCTCGGCCGACGGGCTCGCCTGGACCGGCGGGACAGGCACGGGTGCCACCACGGCTGCCTACACCGTGGGTACGGGCGAGACCGGGCGCCTCGTCCGCTCGAAGGTGACCGCCACGAACGCGCGCGGGTCGGTGACCGTGGCATCAAAGGCGATCATCGGGAGCCCCGCCACTTCTCCCACACTTCTTGCCTTCGTGGCCGATCAGGCGACGACCATGGCCACCAGCACCACCTTCACGCTGATGTTCCAGAGCCCGCCAACGGGCCTCAGCACGTCGAAGTTCAGCGTGGGTGGCACGGCATCGGGATGGAGCGTGCAGTCGCTCAGCGGCTCGGGCGCCGGCCCGTACACCATCACCGTGGGCGGGGCGTCCACCACCACCGGCACCGTTGTGCTGAGCCTCAACCCCGGGGCCGTCATCGTGGATGGATCGGCCTTCCCGTCATCGGTCACCGCTGCATCCACCAACACGGTGATCGATCGCACCGCACCGGCCGTGTCGTCGTTCACCGCTGCTGCGTCGACCTTCAGCACCACCAGCACGACCTACAGCCTCACCTTCGACGAGCCCGTCACCGGCCTCGGCACGGGCGACTTCACCGTGGGCGGAACATCCAGCGGCTGGGCCGTGTCGGGCGTGTCGGGCACCGGCGCGGGGCCGTACACCGTCACCGTCGCCCACGCGGGCACCCCCATCGACGGCACGGTGACGCTGGCGCTCGGCAGCACCACGGTCACCGATCTGGCCGGCAACACGGGCCCGTCGGCCGGCGCGGACGCACCCGTCATCAACGGCCAGTTCACGCTGGTGAATACCGCGCTTCCGCAGATCACCGGCGCCATCGTGGACGGCACCCCGGTGCCCACGGACGGCGGCGCCTGGGTGGGCGCACCCACCATCACCTACGCGTACGAGTGGCAGGTGTCGTCTGACCTGGCCAACTGGGTGGCGGCATCCGGCGCCGGCCAGGCAACGGCTGCCTACACCCCGATCGCGGGCGACCTGACCAGGTACGTGCGCGTTCGCGTGACCGCCACCAATGGCCGCGGATCGCTCCTGGCCGTGTCGCGCCCGATGCAGACACAGGTGATCACGCCGAGCAGCCCGGATGCACCTACGCCCTTTCTGGTTCCTGTGGGCGTGACTGAGGTCCCGTTCGATGTGCGTGGCGCATCGGGTGCCGCGGCCACCTCGACCGGCGCGGATGCCGGGGATGGTGGCCTGGGCGGCACGGTGACCGGAATCCTCTCCGTCACCCCCGGTGAGACGCTTGAGGCCTACGCAGGCCGTGCCGGATCACCTGCCACCACCACCGGCGTGCTCAACACCGTGGGCGGCTGGAACGGCGGCGGGGGACTGACCCCGGGTACGGCCGCCGACTTCGGCGGTGGCGGTGGCGGCGCCAGCGACCTGCGCGCGAGTGGTGGGGCAGTGCTCACCGGCTCGGCGGGAAGCGACCCGCGCCTCGTGGTTGCCGGCGGCGGCGGTGGTGGCGGCTATGGCAGCCCGGGCGGACCGGGTGGTCTCACCACGGCGGCGGCGGGCGGTCCCGGGGCCAGCGGCAACGGCGGCGGCGGCACGTCGGCTGCGGGTGGCGCACCGGGCGGCGGAGCGGGCACGGCCGGCGCTGCGGGCACAGGCGGCAACGGCGTGGGCAACGCGCAGGGCGGCGGCGGCGGCGGCGCGGGCTGGTTCGGCGGCGGAGGCGGTTACCTGGGCGCCGGCGGCGGCGGGTCGTCGTACGCCAGTGCCGCCCGGGCCACGCGCGTGCAGCACGCCGCCGGGGTGAACAGTGGCGACGGCGCCATCCACATGTCGTACGTGCGCGGCACCAACGTGATGGCTTTCACGCCATCGGCCACCACCGTCAGCGCGACATCGCTCACCTATGCGCTGACCTTCGACGGCAACGTGACGGGGCTCACCACGGCGAGCTTCTCGCTGGACGGGACGTCCAGCGGATGGACGGTGCAGCAAGTCCTTGGCCTCGGGTCGTCCTACACCGTGACGGTCGTCTCGACCGGCGCCGTGACGGACGGCAGCCTGGTGCTGCGCCTCAAGGGCTCGTCGTCCACGGACGCCTTCGGCGGTCCCGCCCCCGGGGCCACGTACGATGCTGCGGGAGTGACGGTCGATCGCACCGCACCCACCGTCACGTCGGCAACACCGGTCGGCGGCACGCCCACCAATGCATCGACGGTGGCCTACACCGTTACCTTCAGCGAGCCGGTCACGGGCTTCGATGCCGCAGACGTGAGCACGACCGGCACGGCCACGGGCTGGACGGTGGCATCGGTGGTCGCGGCCGGCGGCAACGCGTACACGGTCACGTTCAGCGCGGGCAGTGGCACGGATGGCACCATCGTTCCGCGCATCGCCGCCGACGGGGTGACCGACGCTTCGGGCAATGCGGG
>JBIIQA010000207.1:0-2536 GCA_044342355.1 Miltoncostaeaceae bacterium
TCCTGCAGGCGGGTCTCGAGGTCGATGACGTCTGGATGGAGCGCCGGGTGCGGCACACCACGGTGGATGCCTACCTCGAGCGCATGCGGGTGGTGGCCGGGCACCTCATCGGCGACCGGTCCGAGGACGACGTGAAGGCGTACATGGACCAGGTGGAGCAGCGCATGCGTGAGCTTTCCGGGCCACGTGGTTGGAGCTACGACTTCACCAAGCTCTACGCGATCGCCCGCAAGCCCGGCTGACGGCACCCGGCTACCGCGCCGCACCGGGTACGGCGCGGTAGCGTAGCGGTGTGCCCCGCGCCCTCCGTACCCTCGGCGGCGTCGTCGCCACGGTGACGCTTGCCGTGCTGGCCCAGACGGCCGGCGCCGCGTCGTTCGCGTACGACGCCGATACCGATGTGCTGCGCCTGACGGCGGCGACGGGCGAGGTCGTGATGCTCGAGCCCACCTCGGACCCCGATGCTGTGCCGCCCAGGTTCAAGTACCTGGTGAGCGCCACCTCCGCAGGCGTGTCGGTCCCATGGGCCGGCACCGACCTGGTGGCAGGGCTCGTTGCCGACACGGTTCCGGGATCACCTCCGGAACACGGGCTGACGATCGAGCCCGACGTCTCCGGCGGCCTGCTGCTCGAGCGCATCGAGATCGTGGACGACACCGGCGCGGCAGAGGTGAGAATCGCGGGCGGAGGGGAGCCCTACCGAGACCCCATCTCGGTGGCCCTCGGCAATGCGCTGTCGCTCGTGAGGGTGGACGCAAACGGTGTGGCGCCGATCTCCTTCGGCACCACATCGCTGTCCATCAGCGCCCTGGAGATCCAGCTGTACGACGACATCACCGCTGCCTCATCCATCACCCTCGCGTCGTCCAACCCCATCAAGCTGATGAAGCCTGCCCCCGGAACCGGCCGGCCGGTGCTGTCGCTGACGGCGAGTTCGCTGGTGAGCACCACGGCCATCGTGGGGAACGCGAGCGCAACGATGAACGCGCTGGAGGTTCAGGGCCCGTGGCGCGCCGGCACGGTCACCAGCACCGCGCTCATCACGGCGCCCGGCACCACCCGGCTGCTGGGCAACCTCACTGCCACCGACGGGGTCGATCTCGGGGCGCTCGAGATCGGTGGGGAGGGCATCCGGCGCACCATCACCGGCCCGGACATCGCCGTGGACACCGTCGCCGGCGGCTTCGGCGCATGCGGCGCGCCTGATGTGGTCGGCATGTGTGATGTCGATGCGCAGGGCGCGGGTGGCGGCGAGGTCACCTTCGACGGCAACCTGCGAATGGCCGGTGGTGGCAGCGGCATGGGCGTCATCGAGGTCACGGGCGATACGCGGTTGTGGGGGGACATCACCGCGCCAGACGCCGAGGTGACCTTGGCGGGTGACCTGAGGTTGCGTGGCGGCCCCACGCGGCGCATCACGGCACGATTCCTCCAGACCCTCGGTGGACTCGACCAGGACCAGTCAACGTGCGGCGCTGCGGAGATGTCCGCATGCGCCGGGGCGGGGCCGTACACGTCTCCTGTGCCGACCACCGACGTGGTGGTGGACGCCCTGTGGGCGAATACGCTCACCGCATACCTGCCCGGGTCGATAACCGCGCTGCAGCCGGTGATCACACCGTCGACCGGCATCACGAACTCCACGCTCCAGTCGGACGGCACCCTCGACCTGCGCGGTGGCGTGTCGGTCGGGCAAACCGGGGCGCTCACGCTGTCGGGGGCCCCGACCATCCTGGCCGGCGTGAGCCAGCCGCTGGCCGTGGGGTCGATAGGCGCCTCAAATGGTTCGGGGCCATGCACGCCCGGGCCCCTGATGGTCATCGGCAACTGGCGGCTCACCGCCCCCATCGAGTGCCTATCGGCCCTCACCACGTCAGGCGGCACCACCACGCTGGCCGCCGACGTCGCCACCGACGCCCATCAGGCGTACGGCGGCCCGGTTGTGCTCGACCTCGGATCGGGCACGCGCGCCCTGCGCGCCGGTGGCGGATCAAACGTCGCGTTCAACGGCGGGTCGGTCAGCGCCGCCTGGGCCCCCGCCACAGGGGCTGTGGGTTCGTACACGGCGTCGCTCAGCCCTGCCGGGAACACCTGCACCACACCCGATGCGTCCACCACCTGTTCCTTCGGATCCGTCGCGCCCGCGCCCACCGTGGTGGCGTCGGTGACGGCGAACGCCCCGTCGGCAACCCCCGCGGCGGGGTCTGGTGGGGCGGCGGAGCGCCCGCTGCCGAGCAGCCGCACGACCCGCCGCCAGGTGGCCCGCGGGTCGAAGACCGTGCTCACCCGGCTCATCGTTCCCCCGGCCTCGCGCGGCACCCGCAGGTGGTCGGAGAAGGGCCCGTGCTCCATCGCCCGGGGCCGGCTGGTGGCGCCCCGCCGGGCGGCCACCTGCACGGTGTCGCTGTCGGTGGCCCGCCACCGGCGCACGCCCGCATGGACCGGCCGGATCACCGTGGTCGTCCGGTAGGCCCCGTCAGGCCGTGAGAAACCCCTCGACGAGGTTGGCAACGATCCTCGCTCCTGCGGTGTCGAG
>JBIIQA010000208.1:0-2504 GCA_044342355.1 Miltoncostaeaceae bacterium
TGGCGGCGTTTCCCGCGGTGCGGGCCAGCATCAACACCAACGCCGACCCCGCGGTGCAGACCGTGTCGGCCACCTCGTGCATGAAGGTGGGCGGCGTGGGCTACCCGTTCCGCATCGCCGAGACGGAGCTCACCACCGCGCAGTACGTGACGTTCCTCAACACGGCAGACCCCCTCGGCCGCAACCCGCAGCACCTCTGGGACATCGCCCAGAGCTCGCGCGTGTGGCCCAAGTACGGGTCCATCAACAAGAACATGCGCGCTCCCCGCGGCCAGCGCTACTACGTGTCGTCGCCCGTATGGGCCAACAAGCCCTACAACCAGGGCGACTTCGCCCGGGGCGCACGCCTGGCCAACGCGATCCAGAACGGGAAGATCCTGTCCAGGCGCACGCGGGTGATCACCACGCCCACCGGCGCGCGCCTGGCCCGCACCACCTACACCGTGCGGCTGTCCACCACCACCGAAACCGGCATGTACACCATGCGCAACCGCACGGCCACGCGCAACCTCACGTCAGGCTTCGCGGTGTCGAGCCAGGACGAGTGGATCAAGGCGGCCTACTTCGATCCCAAGGGCGGCGGCAAGTTCTCGTACTGGGACTACCCCACCAACCCCGGCCTCTTTGTGAACTGCCCGGTGGACACCCAGGGGTGCGCGGAGGGGCAGCAGCCCAACGCCACGCAGCTCGACGCCAACGGCGACGTGACGAATGCGGGCAACCAGCCCCTGGCGTCGTTCGAGGCCCTGCCCGGCGTGGCGCCCGACTGGTGCCCGTCGCAGTTCACCGCGGCCCAGTGCACCATCACCCCGTTCGGGGGCCTGGCGAAGATCTACGTGGGCAACGTCAGCTCGGTGGGGCAGGCCGGCACGCGCTCCCCGTGGGGCACGCTGGACCAGGGCGGCAACGTGGTGGAGACCACGGACACCATCTCCCCGCCGCCCCCGGACCAGAACCCGCGCATCGTCTGGCGACGCTGGCACGGCGGCGTGGTCACGGCCACGGCGTACCAGATGTGGCTGTCGGCAGTAGGCACCACCCCACAGACCATCCCGGGCTACGCCGTTAATCCGTGGCGCGGAATCCGCATGGTTGTGCGCGGCAGGTAGCGCGCCGGCCGCTGGAGCAGATGTGCAACGGGCGCCTGCGGGCGCCCGTTGCCATCTCAGTGCTCGGGCCTCTCTCCGGCCCTGCAGGCCGCGGCCTCCCGGGCGTCGGTGAGCGAGGGGCCCCAGACCGGCATCGGGTAGGCGCTGGGGTCAGGCGCGTCCGGCCCGGCGAGGACCCACAGGCGGGCGTTGGGAAGTGCGGCGATAAGGGAACTCGCCGCTCCGGCGGATCCGGGTGTCGTGCACACGGCCACGCAGGCCCGCGCCTTGCGCGCCTGCGCCACGGCATCGGCTTCGCCGAGCGGGGTGTCCGCACCGAGGAAGCTCACGCGCCAGCCGTCCTGCGCCATGAGAACGGACAGGCAGAGTGCACCGACGGCGTGCCGCTCGCCCGAGGGGCACGCGACGATGGCGATGGGTCCGCGCGCGCGGCGTGAGGCTGACAGCCGCGCAGCGAGGCGGCGCCCCACGGATTCGCTCAGGAGGTGCTCGGCAACGACCAGGGGCTCGCCATCGGCCCACCTGCGCCCGAGTTCGGCGAGCGCGGGGAACACGACCAGTTCCATCGCCTGGACCAGGGGCAGGGCCGCGAACGCGCGGTCGAGTTCGATGTCCACGCGGGCGCCGTCTCCCTGGCGGGCTGCCCCAGACAGACGGGCCGCAAGGGCGACAGTGGGCCCGCAGGCCTCGGTGACCCCGCTGTCCGCGGTCTCGAGTGCCGTGAGCGCCGACACGGCATCGGAGATGCGCTGGCCCTCGGCGACGCGTGCCGCAAGCCACAGCACGCGCTCGACGTCCTCGTTGCCGTAACGGCGCTGGCCGCCATCGGTACGGGTTGGGCGGAGCACGCCGTAGCGACGCTCCCACGCGCGCAGGGTGTCGACGGGTACGCCAGTGCGGCGTGCCAGTGAACCGATTGCCATGCCTGCGTCCTGATTGGACACTGTGCTCAACCCTCGCGCCGCCCCTCGATGACAATGCGTGGCCGGGGATCTCCTCCATTGTCCCCCCACGGCATCTCCCGTCAACCGACTACGGTCGCCTCCGGGCCATTCCGTGCCTTACTGCGTCAGGCCCGGCGCCCCATCATCTGCGCCTTGCGAAGCCATTTATCGCGGGTGCCGGGGCGGGACGTCTTCACCGGTCCGAACTGCGACACCTTCACCGGCTTCACCCCGCAGAAGCCCAGTACCGACCTCCGCATCTGGTTGTGCCCGGGGCGGCCGATGACCCACCGGTACCACAGCGGTGGCGTGTCCATGGTGACGAGCAGCTGGGCGCTCTTGCCCTTGAGGAGCCGATCCCACCAGCGCGAGTCGGGGCGGTAGCGGAACGCGAAGCCCGGCAGGATCACGCGATCGATGAACCCCTTGAGCAGTGCGGGCATGGTGCCCC
>JBIIQA010000042.1:0-9827 GCA_044342355.1 Miltoncostaeaceae bacterium
CGATCGACATGTTGCACACGGTCATACGGCCTTCCATCGACAGGCCGCGGATCGCCGATCCCGCGTACTCGACGACGTGGCCCTGGGCACCCGAGACGCCCATCTGGCCGATCGCACCGAGGATCAGGTCCTTCGCCACCACCCCGCGCGGCAGGTCGCCGTCAAAGGTGATGCGCATCGTGCGGGGCATCTCCTGCGGGAGGGTCTGTGTCGCGAGCACATGCTCCACCTCGCTGGTGCCGATCCCGAAGGCCAGCGCACCGAACGCCCCATGGGTTGAGGTGTGACTGTCACCGCAGACGATCGTCATCCCCGGCTGGGTGAACCCGAGCTCCGGGCCGATGACGTGCACGATCCCCTGCCGCGGACTCGTCAGCGAGAAGATGGGGATCCCGAACTCCGCCGCATTGCGCTCCAGCGCCTCCACCTGCAGGCGCGACAGCTCGTCCTCGATTCCCCGCTCGCGACCAATGGTGGGCACGTTGTGGTCGGCGGTGGCCAGGGTGCGGTCCGGGCGGCGCACGGTGCGCCCCGCAAGACGGATCCCGTCGAACGCCTGCGCCGACGTGACCTCGTGCACCAGATGGAGGTCGACGTAGAGGATCGCCGGACCCCCCGGGCCCTCCGGCACGACCTCGTGCAGGTCCCACACCTTGCGGAACAGGGTCTTCCCCATCGACATGCCCTCCGTGATCTCCGGGCCGGTGCGGCTACACGCCGCTTCCGGCCATCCTCTCAGTGGAATCTGCGTTCCTGCTTGCGGTCACCGCGCGGATGTACGCGATGGCGCTGGCCTCGAGCACGTCGGGTGACACGCCCTGCCCGGTGAACTGGCGCCCGTCGATCTCGCACAGCACCCGCGCCTCACCGAGGGCGTCGGGGCCGTCCGTGACGGCCGACACCGAGTACTCGAGGAGCGTGCCCGATGAACCGACAGCCGCATCGATGGCGCCGATGAGCGCCGCGACCGGCCCGTCACCGGTGCCCTCGCCCGTGAACTCGGTGCCGTCCGCACCGCGCACCACCACGCGTGCCGTGGCCGCGGCGCCCGACTCCCCCGAGAAAGCGATCTCGCGCAGCTCGAGGGAATGCTCGTGACTGGTCCGCATCTCATCACCCATGAGCGCCTCGAGGTCCATGGCGGTGAGCTCACCCTTGCGGTCGGCGACATCCTTGAAGCGGCGGAAGACCTCGTTGAGGCCCTCCTTGTCGAACTCGTATCCGAGGTCCGTGAGGGCCTGGCGGAGCGCGTGGCGACCGGAGTGCTTGCCGAGCACGAGCTCGCTCTGCTGGAGCCCCACGCTCTGGGCATCCATGATCTCGTACGTGAGGGGGTTCGCCAGCACGCCGTGCTGATGGATGCCGGCCTCATGCGCGAACGCATTGCGGCCCACGATCGCCTTGTTCGGCTGGATCTCGTAGCCGGTGAGCCTGCTCACCATGCGGCTCGCGCGGGTGATCTCGGTGGTCTCGATGCCCGACCACAGGCCGCCGAGGTCCTCGGCCCGGGTACGCAGGATCATGGCCATCTCCTCGAGGCTCGCGTTGCCCGCCCGCTCACCGATGCCGTTCACACACACTTCGACCTGGCGTGCCCCCACCTCGATGCCAGCGAGCGAGTTGGCAACCGCGAGTCCGAGGTCGTTATGGCAATGCACCGACAGCGTCACGCCCTCAAGCGCGGGCGTGCGCTCGTGGAGTTCGAGCAGGAACCGCTGGAACTCCGTCGGCATGGTGTAGCCGACGGTGTCCGGGATGTTGATGGTGGTCGCGCCCTCGGCGATGGCCGCACCGATGACCTCCGCAACGAAGGCCGGGTCGGATCGCGTGGCGTCCTCGCACGAGAACTCGACGTCGGGTGACAGCGCGCAGGCCTGCCGCACGGCATCGATGGCGGTGGCACGCACCTGGGCGCGGTCCATGCGCAGCTTGTGCGCCATGTGAATGTCCGAGGTGGCGATGAACGTGTGGATGCGCGGCCTCTTCGCGTCCCGCACGCCCTCCCACGCGACGGCGATGTCCTTCTCGTTGGCGCGCGCGAGGCCGGCGATGATCGGACCCTCGACCTCCCGGGCCACCGCCTGCACCCCTTCGAGGTCGCCCGGCGACGAGATGGGGAATCCGGCCTCGATCACGTCCACCCCGAGACGGGCCAGCTGCTGCGCGATCTCCACCTTCTCCCGCAGGTTCAGGTGAATGCGCGGCGACTGCTCCCCGTCGCGAAGGGTCGTATCAAAGAACCTGACGCGCTTGGCGTCGTCTCGGCTGGCGTCGTCGGCCGGCACGGGGGCATCCTCCTGGCTCGTGTGGACTGTTCCTATGCCCGGCGCATCCGGGCGTGGGTGTCGGTTCGCTCCCCCTAGTGGGGGAGGAGCAGAAGGGCGCCCAGCGTGCCGCGACCGGCCAGGAGGTTCGTATTCGCGGTGGCGCTCATCGTTCGTGAGGTTAGCACCCGTCCCCCGGGGCAGCCATTCCGCCCCGCAGACCGGACCGGAATGGCGCACTCCGCCCGAGGCTAACCGCTCGCATCGGGCGCCGGGGTGATCTCCCCCCGGCCTGCACGCCTCCGGCGCGCCTACATCTCGAGGTCGACGAACCAGACCTCGGCATCGCACGCCCGGGCGATGGCCTCCTGCGCACTCGGCGGCACCGGGGAGTCAACGGTCACTCCCATGGTCGCCCGGCCGTCCTGGCTGCGACCGACAGCCATGGATGCGATGTTGATGCCCTCATCCGCCATGGTGCTGCCGACAGTGCCGATCATTCCGGGCACGTCCGGGTAGCAGAGGATTCCCACGTGCGAAGCGATCTCGAGCTCGATGCCCTGACCGAGCACCTCCACGAGACGGGGCCGCGACGTGCTCCCCACCGTCGTGCCGGCCACCGAGACATCACCGATGGCCACCTTCAGCCGGCTCGTGTAATCACGCGACACCGAGGTGGCCGAATCGCTCCACTCGATGCCCCGCTCGCGCGCGCGATCAGGCGCGTTCACCATGTTGATGCTCTCGACGGTGTGCCCCGAGAGGGCACCCGCAAGAACCGCGGTGACGAGCAGGCGGGTGTCGTGCTCCGCGATTACGCCCTCACAGGTGACCTCGATCAGGCCGTCGATTCCGCCCGCAAGGCCGGCGGCGAGGCGCCCGAGATGACCGGCGAGTGGCAGGAACGGGCCGACGGTGGCCATCGTCTCGGCAGACACCACGGGAATGTTGACGGCGCTGGTGACCACTCCACCCGTGAGCGCGGCCGCCACCTGCTCGGCACACGCGATGCCGGCACGCTCCTGGGCCTCACCGGTGGATGCCCCGAGATGGGGAGTCACCACGATTCCCGTGACGCCGAAGTACGGGCTCTCGGTAGCGGGCTCCTCCGGGTACACGTCGATCGCGGCACCCGCGACCTTGCCTGACGCAATGGCGTCGATCAGGTCCTGCTCGACGATGAGATCGCCACGTGCATCGTTGATGATGCGTACCCCGTCACGCATCGATGCGAATGCATCGGCGTTGAGGAAGCCACGGGTTTCGGGCGTGGACGCCACGTGAAGCGAGATGAAGTCGCTCTCGCCGTAGAGCTCCTCGAGGGAGTCCATCTTCTCAACGCCCATCTCCCGGTACCGCGCGTCAGCCACAAATGGGTCGTACGCGACCACGCGCATGGAAAGCCCCATGGCACGATCGGCGACGAGCTGTCCGATGTTGCCGAAGCCAACGACGCCGAGCGTCTTGCCCGTGACCTCGATGCCCCCGAACTTCGATCGCTCCCACCGGCCATCCACCAATGCCATGTGCGCCTGCGGGATGTTGCGGGCCTGCGCGAGCATGAGTGCGATCGCGTGCTCGGCGGCCGAGACGGCGTTGGAGCCCGCGGCATTGACCACCACGATCCCGCGTGCGGTCGCGGCCGGCACGTCGACGTTGTCGACTCCCGTTCCGGCCCGACCGACCACGCCGAGGCGCGGTGCCGCCGCGATGAGGGCAGCGGTCACCTTCGTCGCGCTGCGCACGACCAGGGCGTCATAGGGCGCGATCCGCTCGGCCAGCTCATCGGCCGACCACTCCAGCTCAACGTCGACGTCACCCACGGAACGGAGCACATCAATGCCCCCATCCGCGATCTTCTCGGTGACGAGGATCCGAGGACGGTCACTCATATGTAGAAGCCCCCCGGGCTCAGAACTCGGTGTCGATCCAGTCCATCATCCCGCGGAGCTTCTTGCCGGTGACCTCGATGGGGTGCTGCGCCTGGGCCTCCGCGACCGCGTTGAACGTGGGCAGCCCCGCCTTGTACTCGGCAATCCACTCCTCGGCGAACTGGCCGCTCTGGATCTCCGCAAGGATCTTCCGCATCTCCGCGCGGGTGTCGTCGGTGATGATGCGGGACCCGCGTGTGAGGTCGCCGTACTCGGCGGTGTTCGAGATGGAGTACCGCATTCCGGCGATGCCCTTCTCGTACATGAGATCAACGATGAGCTTCACCTCGTGCAGGCACTCGAAGTACGCGAGCTCCGGCGGATAGCCGGCCTCGGTGAGGGTGTCGAATCCCGCGCGCACCAGCTCGGTGAGACCACCGCAGAGCACGACCTGCTCGCCGAAGAGGTCCGACTCGCATTCGTCGCGGAATGTGGTGGGGATGACACCCGCGCGGGTGCACCCGATGCCCTTGGCGTACGCACGGGCCAGCGCATCGGCGTTGCCGGTGGCATCGACATGCACGGCCATGAGTCCGGGGACGCCCTTGCCCTCGGAGTACTGGCGGCGCACGAGGTGGCCCGGCCCCTTCGGGGCGACCATCGCGACATCCACGCCATCCGGCGGGGCGATCTGCTTGAAGTGCACCGCGAAGCCGTGGGCGAAGAGCAGCATGTTCCCCGGCTCGAGGCCGGCCTCGATGTCGGCGGAATAGACGTCGCCCATGATCTCGTCGGGCACGAGGATCATCACCATGTCGGCCTTCGTCGTGGCCTCCAGCGGCGTGAGCACCTCGAGGCCATCGGCCTTCGCCTTGGCCGCCGACTGCGAGTCGGGGCGCAGACCCACGACCACGTCGACGCCCGACTCCTTCAGGTTCAGCGCGTGGGCGTGGCCCTGGCTGCCGTACCCGATGATGGCGACGGTCTTGCCATCGAGGAGGCCGAGATCGGCGTCCGCGTCGTAGATCATCTTCAGCTCGTCGCTCATGTGCTCTTTCTTCGCCTCTATGTCGTCTTACCGCCGCGGCCCAGGGCCACGACGCCGGTGCGGACCATCTCCAGCAGCCCGTTGTGCCGCAGCAGCTCCTCGAGATTCTCGAGCTCCGCGGTGGTTCCGGTGGCCTGGATGATCATGGACTCGCGCGTGACATCGACGATCTCGCCACGGAAGATGTCCACCAGTGCGAGGACCTCCGCACGGGAGGCCTCCACGGTGGAGACCTTGAACAGCCCGAGCTCACGGGCAACCATGTTCTCCGGGTCGAGATCGCGGACCTTGATCACGTTGATCAGCTTGTCGAGCTGCTTCGTGATCTGCTCCACGGGAAAGCGCGAGGCATCCACCGTGATGGTCATGCGCGATCGGTGCTCGTCCTCGGTGGGGCTCACCGCGAGCGAGTCGATGTTGTAGCCCCGTCGAGTGAACATTCCTGCGACGCGCGAGAGCACGCCCGGCTTGTTCTCGACGAGGACGGAAAGGGTGTGCTGGTTCACGGCGCGGGAGCATACCCGACGCCGACGGCCCGTCGGAGGGGGCGCATCGTCACTCCCCGGCGACGGCCAGCCGGACGAGGCGCTGGATGGTGGTGGGGTCGGCCCGGCCGCCGGTTCTCTTCATCGCCTGACCGACGAAGAACCCGATGACCTTGTCCTTTCCATCGCGCAACTGCTGGGCCTGATCAGGATTTCCCGCGACCAGATCCGCGACGATCGCTGAGAGCTCGTCATCATCCATCTGCCCGAGGCCGCGGGCCTCCACCACGACAGCCGGGGCATCACCTGTCTCGATCATGCCGGCGAGGACCTCCTTGGCGGCAGGTACCGACACGGTGCCGTCGGCGAGCAGTTCAACCAGTCCGGCCAGGTGGGCTGGGGTGACCCGCGACTGCCACGGCTCCTCACCCCTCTCGCGGAGTTGCGCGCGGAGCTCCCCACGGATCCAGTTGGCGCACGCCTTGGGGTCAGCGAGGGATGCTGCCTCCAGGAAATACGCGACCAGTTCCGGACCCTCGGTGAGGACCGCGGCGTCCTCCGGCGTCAGCCCCGTCTCGCCGACGAGGCGCCTGCGCAGGGGAACCGGGAGCTCGGGCAGTGCGCCCCTGAGCTCATCCACCCAGGCCGGATCCGGGACGACCGGGACGAGATCGGGCTCAGGGAAGTAGCGATAGTCGTGCGACTCCTCCTTCGAGCGCAGCGAGGTGATGCTCCCCGTGTCGGGCTCGTAGTGCACGGTCTCCTGGCTCACCCGCCCCCCCGAGGCGATGATCTCGCGCTGCCGGGCCAGCTCGGCATCAATGCCGCGCTCGAGGAATCGGAAGGAGTTCATGTTCTTCAGCTCGGTCTTGGTGCCCAGCGCGTGCGCGCCCACCGGGCGCACCGATACGTTGGCGTCGGCGCGCATCGAACCCTCCTCCATGGAGCAGTCGCTCACGCCGAGGAACAGCAGCGTCTGACGCAGTTGCCGCAGGAAGATGGCCGTGTCGGCGGCCGAGCGCAGATCGGGCTCGGTGACGATCTCCACGAGGGGGGTGCCGCCACGGTTGAAGTCGACCACAGAGCCCTCGGCCCCGGCGCGGCGCCCGCCCGCGTGCGTCAGCTTGGCAGCGTCCTCCTCGAGATGGGCGCGGGTGATTCCCACGCGCAACTCGCTGCCGTCATCGCGGATCGCCACGAACTCTCCCCGGCCACAGATGGGGATGTCGAACTGGCTGATCTGGTACGCCTTTGGCAGGTCGGGATAGAAGTAGTTCTTGCGGTGGAAGATGGAGCGGGGGGCGATCTCGCACCCGAGCGCCAGCCCGATGATCAGGGCGCGACGGACCGCCTCCTCGTTCACCACGGGCAGCACCCCCGGATGTGCGAGGCACACCGGGCACGTATGGGTGTTGGGCGGGTCGCCGAACGACAGCTCGCACCCGCAGAACATCTTGGTGCGGGTGGAGAGCTGCACGTGGATCTCCACGCCGATGACGGCCTCGAGGTCGCTCACGTGGCAAGCCCCGGCGGGCGGGTGTCGAAGTCGAGGGCCTGCTCGATGGCATGAGCGGCGTCGAGAATGCGGTTCTCGCTGAAGGCGGGCCCGGCGATCTGGAGTCCCACCGGCAGGCCCTCCGAGAGCCCGCACGGGATCGAGATGGCCGGCAGTCCGGCGAGGCTCACCGGGATCGTGCAGACGTCCGCGAGGTACATCGCATACGGATCGGCCGTGCGATCACCAAACGGGAAGGCCACGGTGGGCGACGTCGGCGAGACGAGGAGGTCGACGTCCTCGAAGGCCCGTGCGAACTCGCGCACGATCAGCGTGCGCACCTTCTGCGCCCGGCCGTAGTACTGGTCGTAGTACCCCGAGGCCAGGGCAAAGGTGCCGAGCATGATGCGGCGCTTCACCTCGGGACCGAACAACTCCCCGCGGGTGAGTTCGTACTGGTCGAGCAGCGTGGCGGCATCGGCTGACGGCCCGTAGCGGATGCCGTCGAATCGTGAGAGGTTCGCCGAGCACTCGGCCGGGGCGAGCACGTAGTAAGTGGCAAGGCCGCTCAGTGCGCTGGGGAGGCTCACCGGTACGACAGTGGCCCCCAGTGACTCAACGATCGCGAGGGCGCTGTCGATGGCCGAGCGAACGCCCGGCTCGATGCCCTCGCCCATCAGTTCCGCGACGACGCCGACGCGCATTCCCGCAAGATCCGTTGCCGTGGGCAGGGCGATCTCCACCGGCCAGGTCAGCGAGGTGGAGTCCATGGGGTCGCGACCGACCATGTGCCGCAGCAGCAGCCCGGCATCGCTCACCGTGCGGGCGAAGGGCCCGACCTGATCGAGCGACGACGCAAACGCGATGAGGCCGTACCGGGAGATCGCGCCGTAGGTGGGCTTCATGCCGACGATGCCGCAGAGGGCGGCTGGCTGACGGATGGAGCCGCCCGTATCGGAGCCGAGTGACCACGGGACCTGGCGCTCGGCGACAGAGGCAGCCGATCCCCCGCTCGACCCGCCGGGGACGCGTGTGTGATCCCAGGGATTCAGGGTGTTCTTGTACGCCGAGTTCTCGGTGCTCGACCCCATGGCGAACTCGTCCATGTTGGTCTTCCCGACCACGATCGCGCCGGCGTCCTCAAGGCGCTGAACGCACGTCGCGGTATAGACCGGCCGGAAACCCTCGAGCATGCGTGAGCCCGAGGTGGTGACGACGTCGCGCACGGACAGGGCGTCCTTGATGCCGATGGGGACGCCACCGAGCGGGGGGCGCTGGTCCATGGCGTCGATCTCGCGCGCTCGCGCCCGCGCACCATCGGCATCGATCGCGAGGAATGCGTCAACATCGTCGGCCTCGATGGCTGCCAGATGGGCATCGACCAGGTCGAGCGAACTGGTCTCCCCCGCCTCGAGCGCGGCGATCTGCTCGGTCGCTGTGAGGTCGCGCAGGACCATCAGTCCATCCTCGGGACACCGAATGAGCCGTCCACCACATCGTGGGCCTCACGCAGCGCATCATCACGGCTCAGGCCCGGCCGTGGCACATCGGGCCTGAGGACGTTCTCGAGCGCGATCACGTGGGTCGTCGGCGGCACATCATCGAGGTCCATCGCACGAATGGCGTCGATGTGGCCGAGGATCCCCGACAGCTCGCGCTGCATGACCTGCTCCTCGTCGGGGCGGAGCCGGAGGCGCGCGAGCCGAGCGACATGGTGGACGGTGGATTCGTCAATCATCGGCGGCGGACTGTAGCCGAGCGCCGGAGGACGGGCTGGTACCGTCGCATCATGGACGGCGAGCTCGAGGTCATCCGCCGGATCACGGCCCGGGCGGGCATGCGCACCGGAGTACGGGTGGGCATCGGTGACGACGCAGCCGTCCTTGATGACGGTTCACTCCTCGCCCTCGACATGGTGGTGGACGGGGTGCATGTGCGTCGGGCCACGCACTCCCCCGGCGACATCGGCCATACGGCGCTGGCCGTGAACGTCTCGGACATCGCCGCGATGGGCGGGGTGCCCGTCGCGGCCCTTGTGGGCCTCGGCCTGCCCCCGGGCACGGGGGCGGACGAGGTCGACGCCATCTATGAGGGCATGGAGACGCTTGCCGCGACGGTGGGCATGTCCATCGTCGGTGGAGATGTCTCGTCGTGCCCCGTCCTCACCCTCTCGGTGTCGATCCTCGGCCGCATGCCCGCCGGTGTCCCCCCGGTGCTGCGGTCCGGAGGGCGGGCAGGGGACATCCTTGTGGTCACCGGCGACCTCGGAGCCTCGGCGGCGGGCCTGCTGATCCTCGGGAACCCGGCCCTTGGGGCTGGCGTGCCCAACAGCCACGCACTCCGGACGGCGCACCTTCGTCCCACCCCCCTGGTCAACGACGGACAACACCTCGCTGAGGCGGGTGCCACCGCAATGCTCGACATCTCGGACGGGCTGCTGCTCGACGCCGACCGCCTTGCCCGGGCATCCGGGCTGCGCGCCGAGATCACCCTCGCCGCTGTCCCGAGAGCGGCAGGTGTCGACCTCGTCGCGGCGGACTGCGGTACCGACCCCGCCATCCTCGCCGCCACTGGCGGGGAGGACTACCAACTGCTCGCCGCGCTCCCGCCCACAACGGGGCTGGAGCCGCATCTCATACCCGTGGGACGCCTCGTGAACGGCCC
>JBIIQA010000004.1:0-31066 GCA_044342355.1 Miltoncostaeaceae bacterium
GGCGAGGGTGCGCAAACCCGTACCACTCCGGGTACGCAGCCGGATCGTTCAGGCGGTGATCGGCTGACACATCAACCACGCGCACGCCGCGATCCACCAGCTCACCCACCACCACGGCGGCCTCGGCGTGCGGGTAACAGACCGCCGCGAAGTCGCCCGGCGTCATCGCGTCGAGGTCGAGCTCCTGCAGCACGGCCTGCACCCGGTACTCGGAGGCGATGTCCACGATCCTCCGGCCGGCGTCCGCCCGGGCCGTGACCTGGCCGAGCGTGAAGAACGGGTGGGCGTCGACCAGCGCCGCGAGCTGCGCTCCCGAGAACCCCGCGGCACCGATCACGTGAACCGTGCTCATGACCTGAGTTCCGCTCCCACCTGGTCCCGCAGCGCCCCGATGGTGCGCTCCGTGACCGCGTCGATCTCCTCGTCGGTGAGGGTACGCCCGGGCTCGGCGATCGTCAGGCGCACGGCCAGGCTCACCTTTCCCTCGGGTACCTGATCGCCGGCGTAGTGATCGAACACCTCGGCCGCGCGCACGAGGTCGCCGCCCGCCTCACGGGCGACGTCGAGCACGTGGGCCGCCGTGACGGTCCCGGGGATCACCACGGCGAGGTCGCGCGTTGACACCGGCACGGAGATGAGGTCGACGTACCTCCGGGGCTCCCCGGGTGCCACCTGCACCAGCGCCGGGATGCGCAGCGTGAGTGCCACGACGGGACCCTTCACGTCGAAGGCGCGGAGCACCAGGGGATGCACCTCACCGGCGACACCCACCACGATCCCACCCGCGGTGAGGCAGGCCTGGCGCACGGGGTGCAGCCACGGCTCCTTCACCCCAGGTACGGCCTCGGCGTGTGCGCCCACCGCGCGTGCAAGAGCGATTGCCAGGCCCGACGCCGACCAGACGTCGACATCCGCCGGCGACTGGCGCCACCCGCGGGCACCCGGCGCGCCGAACAGCACGGCCGTGAGCTCCTCGGGCTCATCGGCCAGACCATCTGACGACGGGACATACGTGCGCCCCACTTCGAAGATCGCGCCATCGCGTCGCTGGTGCGCCTGATTGCGCTCCACCGCACGCAGCAGCCCGGGGATCAGCGACCGGCGCATCACGGCCATCTCATCGCTCAGTGCGTTGGAGATCCGCACCACGTGACGGCGCTCATCGTCGGCCGGGAGGTTGAGCCGGTCGGAATCGGCCTCGGGCACGAACCGGTACGTAATCGCCTCGGACAGACCCAGGTCGGCGGCATACCGCGAGAGACGACGCACCACCTGCTGCTGCGCGGTGAGGCCCGCGCGGGCGGGAACGCGCGGCAGCTCGGCGGGAATGCGGTCGAACCCGTGCACGCGCCCGACCTCCTCCACCAGGTCGATCTCACGCACGAGGTCGGAGGCACGCCACCACGGCACGCTGACCACGTGGGCATCCGTGCCCTGCTCCACGGTGCAGCCGAGGCGACCAAGGATCTGGGCCGACTCGTCCGGCGCGATGTCCACGCCGAGGATCGCGGCCACGCGGGCGTGGCGCAAGGTGATGGCCGGAGGCGCCACCGACGGCGCGCGCTCATCGAGCACCCCCGGCACCAGCGAGGCGCCGGCGAGCTCATGCAGCATGCGGCAGGCGATGGCCATGGCCACCGGCGGCAGCTCGGTGGGCTGCCCCTTCTCGAACCGCGCGCTCGACTCTGTGCGCAGCCCCAGACCCAGCGACGTCCGGATGATGGACGGGCCGTCGAAGGTGGCCGCCTCGAGCAGCACGCGCGTGGTCTCCCCCGATACCTCGGCGAACTCCGCCCCGAAGATCCCCGCGATCACGGCCGGCCTCTCGGCATCGGCGATCACCAGGTGGTCGGCCGACAGGACGCGGTCCTGTTCGTCGAGGGTCACGATGCGCTCGCCACCTGTGGCACGGCGCACCACCACCTCGGGGCCCGCCAGGCGGTCGAGATCGAATGCGTGAAGCGGCTGGGCCGTGAGCAGCATCACGTAGTTGGTGATGTCGACCACGTTGTTGATGCTGCGCATACCCGCGCCCTCAAGGCGCCGGACGAGCCAATCGGGGGACGGGCCCACCGTGACATCCACGAGCACCCGCGCCATGTAGCGGGGGCACAGGTCGGGTGCTTCTACGCGGAGCGATACGTGGTCGCCCACATGGCCGGGGCCGTCCTCGGGTGGGAGCGAGATGTCGGGGGCGGCGAGCGGCGCGCCCGTGATGGCGTGCACCTCGCGCGCGATGCCATAGATGCCCTGGCAGTCGCCGCGGTTCGGGGTGAGCTCGAGCTCGAGCACGGTGCCCGGCGGAGGAAGCACGTCGAGGATGGGCGTTCCGGCCGCGAGGGCGTCATCCAGCACCATGATGCCCTCGGATGACTCGGCGAGTTCCAGCTCGCTCTCCGACAGCACCATCCCGAGGCTTTCCACACCGCGGAGTCTGGCCTTGCCCAGCTTCTGCCCCCCCGGCATCACCGCGCCGGGCAGGGCGAGGGCCACCGTCTGGCCGGCCGCCACGTTCGACGCGCCGCACACGATCTGACGCGGGGAATCCTCGCCGGCATCCACCGACAGCACGCGCAGCCGGTCGGCATCAGGGTGCTGCTCGGCCGTGAGCACCTTTCCCACGCGGAAGGCCTCGCGGTTCCCGGCGGTCACCGGGATGCCGCGCGTGATCGCGCGCTCCACGGCGGTGCCGGTTGCCGTCAGCCGATCGGCAAGCGCGGCGTCATCGAGGTCGGTGTCGACGTACTCGCGCAGCCATTCGAGGGGGAGCTTCACGAGAACTGCTCCAGGAAGCGCAGGTCTCCCTCGTACAGCAGGCGGATATCGGAGATGGAGTGGCGAATCATCGCGATGCGGTCAAGCCCGAACCCGAAAGCGAAGCCGGTCCAGCGCTCGGGGTCGTAGCCGACGTTGGCGAACACGTTGGGATCGACCATTCCCGCCCCCGCGACCTCGAGCCAGTCGGTGCGGCCGTTCCTGTCGGTCCACGAGACGCTCACATCCACCGATGGCTCGGTGAACGGGAAGAAGTGCGGGATCACGCGCACATCGCGGTCGCCCAGCAGTTGCTGCAGGAAGTAGGTGATGGTGCCCTTGAGGTGGGCGAACGACAGCCCCTCGTCGACGGCGAGCCCCTCCACCTGGTGGAACATGGGGCTGTGCGTGGCATCGACGTCGTCGCGGCGGTACACCGTGCCCGGGGCGATGACGTACACGGGCGGCGGACCGGCCTGCATGGTGCGGATCTGCACCGGTGAGGTCTGGGTGCGCAGCAGGATGTCGTCACCGCCCTCGATGAAGAAGGTGTCGCTCTCCGAGCGGGCCGGGTGGCCATCGGGCGTATTGAGGGCGGTGAAGTTGTTGAACCCTGTCTCCACCTCGGGGCCGTCGGCAACCCCGTACCCCATGCCGAGGAAGATCTCCTCGACCTCGAGGCGCACCTGCGTGATGGGGTGGAGCGCGCCGAGGGCGCGCCCATCGCCCGGCAGCGTGACGTCGGCGGTGTCCGACTCGAGCGCCGCCCCCATGGCATCGGCCTCGAGGGACTCGCGGCGGGCATCGAACGCGGCCTCGATGGCCCGTCGCGCGGCGTTGCCGTCCTTGCCCACACGGCCCCGCTCCTCCGGGGGCAACGTGCCGATCGAGCCGAGCAGTTCGGTGAGCGGGGCCTTGCGTCCGAGAAACCGCACGCGGGCGGCCTCGAGGGAATCGAGGTCGGACGCCGAGGCGATGTCGCGTGTGGCCTCGTCGGCCAGCGCGGAGAGGTCGGGGATCCCACTCATGACCGCGGCATCCTAAACGACTGGCGCACCCGCTCCGCGAGCAGGGCCGCCCCGGCGGCTGCGACGTTGAGCGACTCCGCACCCTCCCCCTGGGGGATGGTCACCTCCACCACCTCGAGCGAGCTCCGCAACGTCTCCATCACGGGATCGAGGCCGGCGCGCTCGGCACCGAGCGCCAGCACGGTGGGCCGGGTGAGATCGATGTCCCACGGGGGCGCTCCGCCATGCGCCACCGCTGCCACCACCTGGAAGCCCTCACGCGTCGCGAGGTCGTCGGGCGTGACGCCCTCGAGCACGGGCAATGCGAACGTGGCACCCATAGCCGCCCGCACCGCCCGGGGATGGGCGGCATCGGCCGAACCGGGTCCGAGGGCAAGCCAGTCGGCGCCCAGGGCGGCAGAGGTGCGCACGAGAGTGCCCACGTTCCCGGGGTCGGCAACCCCGGCGAGATAGACCCCGAGCGCGGGGGGCATGGGCACGGTGCGGAAGTGGTGCGGACCCGACTGCGGGAACACCCCGATGATGCGCGGGGGCTGCGCGAGCGTGCTGACGCCGCCCATGAGGCGCGTGGACAGCGCGTAGCGCTCGCGCACGGCGACGGTCGCCGCAAGGCGGGGATCATCCGCCGGAACCCGCTCCTCATCCACGAGGAGCATGACGGGCATGACGCCGCGGTCAAGCGCCGCCTGGACGACGTCCTCACCCTCGGCCACCAGCAGCCGCTCCTCGCGGCGCGCACGCTTCTGCTGGAGCTTGCGCACCTGCTGCAGGGCAGGGTTGCGGTGTGACGTGACGCGGCGGAGGGGCCCCTGGCCGCCCCCGCCGCGCACGTGGTGTCCTGCGGGGCCGGTGCCCTGGGTCAGGCGGCCACGCGGGCGTCTGCCGCCCGCGCGCACAGGGCGGCGAAGTGCTCGGGCTCGTTCACTGCGAGGTCCGCGAGCATCTTGCGGTCGAGCTCGACTCCGGCCAGCTTGAGGCCGTGGATGAACTCGCCGTAGGTCAGGCCGTTGAGGCGCGCCGCGGCATTGATGCGGGCGATCCACAGGCGACGAAAATCGCGCTTGCGGACGCGGCGGTCACGGTAGGCGTAGTTGCCGGAGCGCTGAACCTGCTCCTTGGCACGCTTGTACGACGAATGCTTGGTGCCCCAGTAGCCCTTGGCCTGCGCCAGAACCTTGCGGCGCTTCTTTCGGGCATTGACGGAACGCTTGACACGGGCCATGGACTAACGCCTTCCCAGGAGACGGAGGATGGCCGGGCGATCGACGGCGGCGATGGACGCAGGGCGCTTGATCGCACGATGCCGCTTGCTCGACACGTTCTCGAGGTTGTGCCGGAGCCCCGAATGCACGTACATGATCTTGCCCTTTCGCGTGACGCGAAAGCGCTTCGAGGCCGACTTATGGGTCTTCATCTTGGGCATATCTGGGGAACTCTGCTTCCTAGGAGGATGCTTCGGGCTCTGACTCGGTCTGCTCGGTCTGCTCGGTCTGCTCGATCTGCTCGGTCTGCTCGGTCGGGGCCGCGGGGGCCTCGGCCTTCTCCTTCTTGGGCGGCGTGAGATCTTTCAGCGGCGCAAGCATCATGATCATATTGCGGCCATCGAGGTTGGGCCGGCTTTCGATCGTTGCGAGGTCCTGAACCTCATCCGCGAGCTGCAGGAGGATGGCCTCCCCCCTCTCGGGGTGCATCAACTCGCGTCCGCGGAACATGATCGTGACCTTGACCTTGTCCTTGTTCCTGAGGAACCGGAGGACGTGGCCCTTCTTGGTCGCGTAGTCGTGCGGATCGATCTTGGGCCGGAACTTGATCTCCTTGATGGTGATCGTGCTCTGGTGCTTGCGTGCCTGCTTGGCCTTCTGCTCCTGCTCGTAGCGCCACTTGCCGTAATCCATGATGCGGCAGACCGGCGGACGACCCTCCGGAGCAACCTCGACGAGGTCGAGGTTGAGCCCGATGGCGATGTCCAGGGCCTCCTGGGTGCGCATCTCCCCGCGGTTCTCGCCCTCGTCGTCGATGAGCCGGACCGTTTCGACGCGAATGGCGTCGTTGATCCGGGTCGACGGGCCCGCGGGCGGGCGGGTGTCTGGTCCGCGCCTAGGTGGCACGCGCTGCGGGCGTCGTCAGGTGAGCCCCTCCTGGAGATCGGGACGCTGTGCGCCCTGTTTGACCGTTGCTCTGGCGAGCCGGGGCACAATAGCAGGAGCCGCACGACGTGCAGGCCGCCCATCCGTCCGGTGCCTGCGCCACGATCCGGCGATGCCGCAGGTACTCCTCGCGGGCCGCATCGTGCCCTACCGCCTCGTCCGCCATCCCCGGTCGCGACACGTGCGGATGACCCTCACGCCCGAGGGGCTGCGGGTGTCCGCGCCCATGCGGCTCCCCGAGTCGGAGGTGCACCGCGCATTGCTCTCGAAGGAGCCCTGGCTGATGCGGCACGCCGACCTGCTGGAGCCGGCCGCACCTGCCGATCTGCACGACGGCATGGCGCTGCCGTTCCTCGACGGCGAGGTTGAGCTCGGAGTGCGCACCGCCCTGCGGCCATCGGTGCGATTCCGCCCAGACGAAGGGCGCATCATCATTGGTGCGGCGGACCCGGCCGAGGTACGCCATCTCGTCGAGCGCGGATACCGGCAGGTGGCGCGCGAGTGGTTCGCGCTGGCATGCGCCGACCATGGCGCACGCATGGGCGCCCGCCCGGCATCCATCGCCATCCGCGATCCGCGCACCCGATGGGGGTCCTGCTCCGCGCGTGGCACCGTGTCGTTCAGTTGGCGCCTCCTCATGGCGCCGGCGCGCGTGGCCGAGTACGTGGTGGTGCATGAACTCGCGCACCTCATCCACCTCGATCACTCACCTGACTTCTGGGACCTCGTCGCCCGCACGCGCCCGGCGCATCGGGACGAGTCGCAGTGGCTTCGCGACCATGCCCGCTGGCTGTCGGCTGCGCCAGGCCCCGCTCCCCGCCCGTCAGGGCCGTGACTGCACGAAGGCATCCACCACGCCGGGGATGTCATTGCGTATCCGGCGACGCACGCGCCCGCCGGTGTCGTGGGCCTCGGCCAGCGTGGCCGCGCCGAGCGCGAGCGTGACGTAGGCCACCAGCCCGTCCCCCGTGCGCACCAGGCGCACTTCATGGGGGGCGCGGCCGCACTCGGCGGCGATCAGGTCGTGCACGGCGCGTCCCGTCGCGGCGTCGTCCGCCACCTCGCGCGCCGACCCCGCTGCCTCGAGCGGCTCCACGTGCGAGTGCACCCGGCCGACCTCAGGCACCGCGCGCGTCACGGCGTCGCTTACCGCACGTGACACACCCTCCGCGTCGCGGAGCGGCGTGGTGGCGGGCAGCTTGAGGTGCAGTGACGCCTCGGTCCCCGACTCGAGGTGGAGGATGCGCACATTGTGGATCTCACGCACCCGCGGCACCTCGTGGGCGACGGCCAGAACGCGCTCGGCAAGATCCTCATCGGCCCCCTCGCGGCGCTCCACGTGCACCACGACGTCGGCACCGGGAACCGCCGCCTCGATCGCCTCCTCCACCTGATCGGCCACCGCGTGGCCGCGGCCAACCGATTCCCCGGGCGGAACCCCGATCACGACGTCGGCGAACGCGCGACCACCCGCGGAGCGCATGCGCAGTCTCCGGAGCTCCACCGCCGGACCCAGCGCGCCCACGGCATCACGCACCGCCGCCTCATCGGCATCCGGGACACGGTCCATCAGCACCTCGATGTTCTCGTGCATGAGGCGGCCGGCCACCCCGAGCACCAGCACAGACACGAGGAGTGCGGCGGCGGAGTCGGCCCACGGCACACCGGCGCGCACGAGCAGGAGGCCGACGAGCACTGCGCCGGTACCGGCGAGGTCGCTGGCGAAGTGCATCGCACTCCCCTTGAGCGCCGCGCTGGAGTACTGCCGGGCCGCGCGCATGAGCGTGACCGTGCGGCCGAGATCGATGGCCATGATGACGAGGGCGACGCCGATGGCCCACCACGTGGCGTTGACCGCGTGGCCGCCATCCATGAGCCGCTGCAGGGCGAGGATGCCGATCCACACGCTGACGGCGACGAGTACCGCGCCCTCCGCGAGTGCCGAGAGGTGCTCGGCCTTGCCGTGGCCGTAGGGGTGGGTGCGATCAGCCGGACGCGCGGCCACGCCCACCGCGAAGAGTGCCAGCAGGGCGGCCACCAGATCGGTTCCCGAGTGGATCGCCTCCGAGATGAAGGCGAGGCTGCCGGTCGCAAGCCCTGTTCCCAGCTTGATGCCGATGAGCAGGAGCGCCGCGCCGACAGAGACGAGGGCGACGCGACGTGGTGATCCCCGCGTCGGGGCCGGCGGGTGGACTGGGGGATGGCCGGTGGTCATGGCTGGCGCATCATGGCATCGGCGAATACGTCCGATGGGCCTCCTACCATTACGAACATGCGTTCTCATCCACAGAAGAAGCAGCGCGAAGGATCCGCGCAACTCACGCTCATCAGCAGCCCCGAGGCGGCACCCGTCGCGGTCGCCCGCCCCCACCGCCAGCGCCCGCGTACCCGAATGGGTCGCAACGAGCGTATGGCGGAACGCCTGGACGGCATCGCCGCACAGGCTCAGCGCGACGCCGCCGAGGCCGTCATGGCCCACGACGACGTCACGGCACGGGACATGCTGGATCGCGCGAGTGCAGCCCGCAAGGCAGCATCACTCCTGCGCGCCGGACCATCCGGCGTTCGCGACCTGCTGGCGTCCTAGCCCCCGCCGCCCTCCGGGGCGATGGGGATCCATACGTAGGTGCAGTTGCGGCAGCGCCGGACGTCTTGGCCGATGTCCTCCGAATCGCGCTCACCACATGTTGGGCAGCGCGGCTGCTGATCATCGTCGTCGGCCACGTCGGCAGGCTAGCCGGGCGCATCGGCAGCGGGCTGTCGCACGACCTCGCCCCCAACCCGGCACGGCCACGGCCGCCACCCGGGCGGCCCATGGGCAGCAGCCACGCATTCCTGCCACTGTCGCCCGGTGAAGGTTCTCCACGTATCGCCGCACCCCGATGATGAACTCGTCGGGGCGCCCGCCACGCTCATGGCACTTCGTGATGCGGGCCACGAGATCACCAACCTCGCGCTGTCGCTCGGGCGCCCGGACGACCACGAGCGGCGACGCGCCGAGGTCGTGGAGGCATGCCGCCGGGGCGGCTTCGCACTGGTCATCACCGAGCCGCCCATCGCCATGTCGGCCGCCGACGACCGCGAGGCCGCGGAGGAACGGGTGGGCTGGCAGCTGGCGATGGCGCTCGACGGGCCGGATGCCCCCGATCTGGTGGTGGGGCCGTCACCGCACGATGTCCACCATGCCCACGAGCTCACGGGGCGCGCCATCCGCGATGCCCTCGCCGGGCGCGAGGGCGCGCCGTCGTGGTGGATGTGGGCGATCTGGGGCGATCTGCCCTTCCCGACCACGGTCACCACATTCGACGACCATCGGGCGGCCGAGATCGCCGAGGCCCTCTCCGCCCACGAGGGCGAGATGGCCCGCGCCGACCACCGGGTGCACGTGGAGGCACGGGGGCGCCTCACCGCCATCACCGCGGCAGAGAAGGTGTTCGGTTTCGGTGCCCCGGCTCTTGCTGCCGCCCGTGCGGAGGTCGTCACCGAGGTCGGCAGGCGGGATGGCGAGTGGGTGCTCGGCGCACCCCGGGCGCTCGACGCCACCCAGCCGCTCGGGCGCCCCACCTCCCGCGTGGTCACCCGGTGGCTCGAGGCGCCGAGCGCGCGCGAGCTCGGCGGCGGGCCCTACGACTAAGCGGGCAGGCGTTCCCCCGCACGCACCGGCTCATCGATCATGCTGCCGGGCGGTGCCAGCGGGCACGTCCACCGGTCGTCGTGCGCGCATGACGGGTGGTACGCGAAGTTGAAGTCGAGGATGATGCCGCCTGTGGTGGTGGCACCGAGATCCGCGCCTTTCACCTGGTCGAGCAGGTAGCGGCCGCCGCCATACGTCTCCTCACCGTTGGTGAGGTCCCGGAACGGCAGGAAGAGGCCGCCGCCGTACCCCTCGAGCCACAGCAGCGGAAGGCGGATCTCCCAGCCGCCCCGTGCGGCCACCGCCTCGCCGATCGTCGTGAACACCGCGCCGGCATCGCGCAGTGGCCTCGCCACGGCCTCCTCCACCCGTGCGATCAGGCGCCACGAGGGGTCGTAGGGGAAGAAGTCCATGCCAGCGAACTCCACGCGCCGCGATGGGGGAACCGGTGACTCGGGGTGCGCGCCAAATAGTGCGTCTCTGGCGCCGCGCCATGCCTGCCACGAGGCCGGCCCGGCGCCCGCACGGCGCACCAGCGCGTAGTTGTCGGCCACGCGTCGCCGGAAGTCGGCGAGGGCCATGGAGCCATGTGTGCTCACGCGGTCAGTGTGGCACCCCGCCGGGGGCGTCTAGCCTCACTGCATGACACGCCCGCCCGTCACGCTCCTCGAACCCGCCGCCGTGGTGACGTGGATGCAGGAGAACCCCGTCCGCCTGCGCGAGATGCTCCGCGAGGAGGACCCTCTCGACATGGAGGAGGCCCCGGCCGCCGACCCCGCGGTGCGGGCGCACCTTCGCTTCGTCGCCGAGGCCATCGAGCATGCCGCGGCCCCGCCCGTCGCGGATTCCATCGCCGGCATGTCCGACGACCTCGACGCCTGGTTCGCGGCGGAGAGTGCCGTGCTGGACGCGCAGGTCGAGCGCGGTCGCGGCGCGATCGCGCTCGAGGAGCATCTGCTCTACGGGGCCGACCACGAGACGGAGCCCATGATCCATGCGGCGCTCGAAAGACGCGTGCGCCTCGGGGCCTGGAACCGCCTCTTCCTGCGATGCCTTGAGTCGCGTCTGGGCCCGGGGTACGACGGGCTCACCGAGTCGGCGCTCGACTGGTCGAAGTCACACGAGCGCGAACTGGCATGGGCGATCCTCCAGATGCACCAACGGACCCTCAGTGCGCTCGTGGAGGCCACCGGTCACCCCGCCACGGAGGAGGAACGCGACCAGAGCAGTCAGGCGGCGGCAGTGCGCGGATACGCGCGGCATCTCGTGGATGCCACGGCCCACGCGCTGAACTCGGCCTGAAAGATGTGTGTCACGTGCGACCCGATTCCCTCCCTCCCGGGTGGGCCCCGGGCTTGAATGGCCTCGTGATCCTCCGACGCGTCCTGATCCCCGCGGCAATCGCCGCCTGTGCCGCCGCGCCCGCCCTTGGCGCCGTCACGCCGGTGCCCACCAGTGGTGCGGCCGCCGGCAAGACCACGGCCATCGTCCCGGGCATCTCCTACAAGGTCGTCCGCCGCGCGGGGCCGCAGGTCGTGCACGTCGTCACCTTCCGCGCCAACGCCCTCACCCGACTGGCCCCGGCTCAGGCATCCGGATCGCTCGTGCGGCGCGCCACTCTCTCGTCCGGCATGTCTGCACGGCTCGCCCAGGGCGCAACAGCCGGCATCAACGCCGACTACTTCGGCCTCTCGACGGGAACGCCGAGTGGCGTGCTTTCCGTGGGCACGCGCCTGCTCACAAGTCCCGAGGCCGCGCGCTCGGCGCTCACGATCGGTGCCGGCGGGGCGCTCTCGGTGGGCCGGCTTGCGCTCGCGGGCCGCTATCAGCGCCTCGATGACGCCGGTGAGACGCCCTTCCCCATCCGCACCTTCCGCGCCGTGAACCGGCCGCTGCCCGCGACGTCAGGCACGGGTGTCGTTGTCTACACGCCCGAGCGCGGCGCGCCCACCCCGACGCAGCCCGGCTACGAGGTGGTGGTCGCCCTCGACGGGGGCGGCGGCCTGTCGGTGAACGGCAGCGTGCAGGGCACGGTCATCGCCCAGCGCGCCGGCGGCGGCACGGCGATGGCCGAGGGGCAGGTGGTGCTGTACGGGAAGAACACGTCGGGGACCGCAATACAGAACGAACTGCCGAACGGCAGTCGCGTCGAGATCGAGGCGGCGATCCCCGGCATCGGTGCCGATGCCTGGGGAGCGGTGGGTGGTGGGCCCATGATCGTGCAGAGTGGCGTGCCGGTGGCCGATGCCGGCGAGGGCTTCACCACCACGCAGATCCGCAGCCGCACCACGCGCACCGCCGTGGGCCAGACGGGTGATGGCGCGATCCTCATGGTGGTGTCGGAGGGCCCGCAGCAGGGTGTACGCGGCTACACGGCCGCTGAGCAGGGAACCCTGATGGCATCGCTCGGCGCAGTGGATGCCATCGGCTTCGACTCCGGCGGCTCATCCCTCATGGCCATCGGCCCGAACCAGCTCGTCCCATGGGCGGGCGAGCGCGCCATCGCAGACATGCTGGTTGCCTACTACGCAGGCGCCCAGCTCTCCATCCCCGCTGATAACCGCGTGACGCCCAACCGCGACGGAATCACCGATTCGGTCACGCTCGGTGCCCAGTCGCCGGTAGCCGGCCGCACCGTGGTGACGATCGCCCGGCGCGGTGGCGGATACTCATCCACCCTCCTCGACCGTTCGGGGCCGCAGGCGTACACCCCGATCACTATCGATCCGCGGGCGATCGGTATGAAGGAGGGTCCGTACAACATTACGGCCACCCTCACGCCCTCGGACGGCAGCCCCGCCACCACCCAGAAGCGCATCGTCGTCGTCGATGGCACGCTGGGTTCTCTGCGGGTGAGCAGCCGGGGGGCGAAGAAGACCCGGAAGGTCACCGCCTCGTTCACCCTTTCGCGCAGTGCACGGGTGACGGTGCGCGTGACCTCCGCGACGGGCCGCGTGGTGGCCACGCCGGCAAACGGGAAGCGCATGGCACGGGGCCGGCAGTCCGTCGTGTGGAACGGCATGTCAGGCAAGGTTCCGGCCCGCGCAGGCCGCTACACGGTGACCGTGCTGGCCACGGGCCCGTACGGTCAGTCGGGTCTGCGCGACTCCGTGCGGGTCAGGTAGCCGACGACGCGGCCCGCACCGAGGCCGCGAACGAGTCGAGCGACTGGCCACCGCTCACCCGCACGCGCGGCAGTTGGGTGAGCGAGTCAGCGCGCAGAACCGACCCACCTTCCGTCGTGTACGCGAGCAGGTAGCCGGCGTCGGCCACCGCGTCGGCCGACGCGGTGTCGTTGCGCCCGATCGGGTAGCAGAACCACCGCACCGGGTGGCCCAACAGCGTCTCCAGGGTCTTACGTGACTGGGTGAGCTGCCGCGCGCGCGTTGCCGGATCGAGCGACGGCAGCTCCAGATGATCGACGGTGTGCGAACCGATGTCCATACCGGCGGCGCTCAGCCGCCTGATCTGCTTCGCATCGAGGAAGGCGCGCTCGCCGATGCGGCTGGTGATGATGAAGAAGGTCGCGGGGTACCCCAGCGGCGCGAGCACGGGCAGCACCTCCTTCGTGGCATCCACGTAGCCGTCATCGAAGGTGAGGACCACGGGCTTGCGGGGCAGTGCTGCCCCGTCCTGAATCGCCCGGAAGAGCTCGGCCTGGGTGATGGCCGAGTACCCGCTGCGCTTCAGCCACCGCATCTGCGCGCGGAAGTCACCCGGGGGGACGGTGAGGTTGTACGAGGTGTCGTTCGTCGCCGTCGATGCCGGCGCCACCCGGTGATACATGAGGACCGGGACGGTGATCTTCGCCTTCGCGGGGCTGCCCGACGCCGAGAGACCGAAGTCGCGCTCGTGGGTATCCACGACGACCGGGGCAACGGGCGCGGCGGGCACCCCCCGCGTGACCGGAGACGACGCCACAGTCGTCGGGGCGGCACCGGCCACTGTGGTCGCCTCCTGCGTGCTGCCCCCGAGACCGCGCAGGCTGATGCCGGGATTCACCACCCATGTCACGGCCAGCGCCAGAGCCACGGTGATCACGGCCCAGAAGGCCACATCGCGTCGGCGCTGTGCCCGGCGGCGGTCGGCTTCGGCGCGCCGCCGGGCAGCACGAGGATCATCGGGGGGACGTCCAGCCATCGGCGGCGGAGCCTAGCCTCCGGGTCAGGCGTGCATCAGGCGGCGTAGGTCTCCCAGCACCCGCACCGGATCGGGGGTACCGGCGCTGAGGGCGATTGTGGTCACTCCCGCAGCCGAGAGCGCATCGATGCCGTCCCGCACGCGGGCGGGCCCACCGATGAGTGTCGTCTCATCGAGCATGGCATCCGTGACCAGCGCCTCCGCCTCATGCCGTCGACCATCGAGCGCGGCGTCCTGGATGGCCGCGCACTCATCGGCAAATCCCATTCCCGCCAGCGCATCGCGGTAGTAGTTGCGCTCACGCGACCCCATGGAGCCCACGTAGAAGGCGATCTCGCGGCGCGCAGCCGCGCGTGCGGCGCGCGCCCCCTCCCCTTCACCCACCCAGGCGATGCGGGACGCGGTGATGCCGAGCGGACCGCGACCGGGATCGCGCAGCGCCCGGCCCGCGGAAAGCGCCTCTGCCCACGGGCCGGCGATCGCACCGGGTGAGACGAACAGCGGCCACCAGCAATCCCCCACCTCCGCCGCGAGACGCACCGCACCTGGCGCGAGGGCGGTGATGGTGATCGGCACCGCGGCACGTTCCGGGCGGGTGATCATGCGCAGGGCCTTCCCCATGCCGGTGCCCATGCCATCGGGAAGCGGCACCGGGCGGGGCCCGTCCACGACGAGCACCTCGCGAGACCACGCGATACGGCAGGCCGCGACGGCCTCGCGCAACTCCCCGAGCGGTCGGCGGAAGGGGACGCCGTGCCATCCCTCCACCACCTGGGGCCCCGACGTGCCAAGGCCCACGAGAGCGCGCCCACCCGAGAGCACATCCGCACCGGCCACCGTCTGGGCGATGAGGGCGGGGGTGCGCGAGTACACCGGGAGCACCGCGCCAACACCCACGCGCGTGGTGCGCACGGCAATCGCCCCCATCAACGTGGGCGCGTCGAACCCCCACGTCTCCGGAATCCACACCTCATCCGCCCCGGCCGTCTCGGCCTCGACCGCGAGCCTCACCGAGTCGCGCGGATCGGCCATATGGTCGAAGGTCACGGCAATACGCATTTCCCCATGGTAAACCCGGTTTTCCCCGGATTCACCAGATGGCAACACCGGATCGGGGCACGCATCCGGGCACCCCTTTATTGTCGGTTCTGCCCTCCTCACCACGACAGGCAGGCGACGTACTGAGCACCACCGAGCAGTCCTCCGCGACACACGCCCGTGCGCTGGGCACTCTCCGCGCCATGATGAGTGCCCGCTGGGTCGACGCGGTGGAAGAGGAACTGGTCCAACGGGGCGAGGCGTTCTTCCAGCTGGGTGGAGCCGGCCACGAGGCCTCGGCAGTGGTCGCCGACCATCTGGGTCCCGGTGACTGGCTGCAGCCCCACTACCGCTCCCGTGCGCTTCTGATCCGGCGCGGCGTCGAGCCCGAGCGCTTCTTCGACGGCCTGCTGTCCACCGCACATTCCGACTCCGCAGGCCGCCAGATGCCGGCGTTCCTCAACGACCCGGCGCTCAACGTACTGCCCATGACCGTGCCCACCGGCAACGGACTCCTGCATGCGGTCGGAGTGGCCCGTGAGATCCGCGACAACGCCGACTCGCCCATCGTGGTGGCCGGCATCGGCGATGGCACCACCCAGCAGGGCGAGGTGATGGAGGCCATCGGCGAGGCCGCGCGGGCAGGCCTCCCGGTCCTCTTCTGGATCGACGACAACGGCTACGCCATCTCCACCCACACGTCCGGGCAGACGTTCTACGACACCGTCCGCGGTCCCGTCGATTCCTTCCTCGGCGCACCGATCGTCCGCGCCGACGGCCGTGACCCGGTCACGCTCGACCTTGTGGCAGGACGTGCCGTGCGCGACGTGCGCGAGGCGCGGCGCCCCGTCGTGCTGGTGGCGCAGGTGGAGCGCCTCACCCACCACACGAACGCCGACGACGAGGCCATCTACCGCGACGAGGCCGAGCGCGCGGCCGCGCGCGCCGGTGATCCCATCGCCGCGCTCCGGGAACACCTCATCGCCGAGGGGGTTTCGCCAGGCGATCTCGTGAAGATGGAGCGCGAGGTCGAGGCCGAGGTGAGGGCCGCTGCCGCCCGGGCGCTCGAGGCACCCGATCCTGTCACCGCGCACTCCGCCATCCGCCCTGTCGGCGCAGATGTCCTCGCGCGTGCCCGGGAGAACGCTCCCGAGCCCTCCGGGCCCCCGCGCACCATGCTCGAGGCCATGCGTGATGTACTGCGCGCGCGCCTGGCCGACGACGCGAGGGTGTCGATCATGGGTCAGGACATCGAGGATCCGAAGGGTGACGTCTTCGGGCTCACCCGCGGTCTGTCCACCGAGTTCCCCGGCCGCGTCACCAATGCGCCCCTCAGCGAGTCGACGATCGTCGGCACCGCGATCGGCAGGGCCCTCGCGGGTGGCCGCCCCATCGCGATGGTGCAGTTCGCCGACTTCCTCCCGCTGGCGTTCAATCAGATCGCGTCGGAGCTCGCCACCATGCACTGGCGCACCGACGGCGCGTTCTCGGCACCGGTGGTGGTACTGGCCCCGTGCGGCGCGTACCGGCCCGGCCTCGGCCCCTTCCACGCGCAGACGATGGAAGCCACCTTCGCCCACATCCCGGGTCTCGACGTGGTCATGCCGAGCACGGCCGATGACGCCGCGGGTGCGCTCGAGGCTGCCCTCGACGGTGAGCGGCCCACGCTCATCCTCTACCCCAAGACCTGTCTCAACGACCCCGCCCGCGCCAGCCGGGTGGAGGGCCGGCACCTCCCGGCCGTGCCGGGCCTCGCCATCGTCCGCCACCGGGGGGATGACGTCACCATCGTCACCTGGGGGTCGACGGCACCGATCGCCGAGCGTGCGGCGGCCGTCCTCGACGCCGGGGGCGTGGGGGTCGACCTCATCGATCTCCGTAGCATCGCCCCGTGGGATGTCGAGGCCGTCACCGCGAGCGTCGCCCGCACCCGGCGCCTCGTGGTGGTACACGAGGACAACGTCTCCGGCGGCTTCGGGGCCGAGGTCGTGGCACGGGTATCGGACCACCTCAACGGCGAGATCAGCACCCGGCGCATCGCGCGCCCCGATACCTGGGTGCCCAACAACTACGTCAACCAGATCGAGCTGCTGCCATCTGCCCGCCAGGTGGTCGAGGCCGTCGCCGGGATGCTCGGTGGCTTCGAGATCGAAGTGACCACCGCGCAGCAGGAGGACGGCGTGCTGGTGGTCGAGGCATCGGGCTCGAGCCCGGCCGATCAGCAGATGATGGTGCTGGAGTGGCTGGTGGGTGACGGCGACACCGTGACCGAAGGCCAGGTCATCGCCGAGTGCGAGGGCGACAAGGCCACCTTCGAGCTCGCGGCGCCCGCGTCCGGTGAGATCGGCGCGCGTCATGAAGAACTCGAGTCGGTGCCCGTGGGCACGCCACTCGCGCGCATCACGTTGGCCCCCGGTGCCGAGGCGGCCCGCCGCCGCGTGCCCGCTGAGCCCACCCTCCGCCTGCGCCGCGTGCCGGGCGCATCCACGTCGCCCATCCGGGCCGCCGCCCCGGCACCCGCCGTGCAGTCGCTCCCGGTCGGCCTGTCAGGCATATCGGTGCGTGCGGGGCGCCGCGTGCTCACCAACGCCGACATCGCCGCGCGGTTCCCCGGCCGCAGCGAGGAAGACATCATCCGGCGCACCGGCATCCGCCAGCGCCCGATCCTCGGCGACGACGAGGACCTCATCACCCTCACCGCCGAAGCTGCACGCGAGGCGCTCGATTCGGAGGGGATGGTGCTCGGCGACCTCGAGGCCATCATCGTGGCCACGGGCACCCCGCCGAAGCTGAGCCCCACGGTCGCGTGCCTCGTGCAGAACGTCCTCGCCGAGCGCGACGGGCCTGCCGATGTCGCGGCCAGCGATGTCTCGGCCGCCTGCTCGGGATACCTCTACGCCCTGCAGAACGCCCACGACATGCTGCAGCAGCGACGCGATGCCTCGGTGCTGGTCATCACGGCCGAGGCGATGTCACGCTTCGTCGATCCCGATGACTTCGACACGGTCGTGGTGTTCGGGGACGCCGTCACCGCCACGGTCGTGCATGGCCCCGAGCGCGTCGGTGATTCGCCACTTCTGCTGCACCGTCCGGTGCTGTCGGCGACCGGTGATGATGGCTCGATCATCCGTCACGGGCCACGCACCGAGGATTACCTGTTCATGGACGGACCGCGGGTCTACACACGGGCCGTCCGCGAGATGCTGCGAATGCTCGACCGCGCTGCCGCGGCCTCCGGCATATCGATGGCCGACCTCATGCATGTCATCCCGCACCAGGCGAACGGCCGCATCATCTCGTCGGTACAGGCCCGGAGCGGGCTGCCCGCAGACCGCTTCGTGGTGAATGTGGGCAACTGGGGCAACACCTCGTCCTCCACGATTCCCATCGCCATCGCCGAGCATCTCGCCACCGCCCCGCGTGGCCTCGGTGGCCTCGTGGCCTTCGGCGCCGGACTCACCTCCGCCGCTGCCATCGTCGAATTCACCGAGACCACCTGACCGGGAGCACGCCATGGGAACCATCGATTACTCACATGCCGTTGAAGTGGACCGTGACTTCGACGAGGTCGTGGCCACCACCCGCGAAGCCCTCGCCGCCGAGGGCTTCGGCGTGCTCACCGAGGTGGACGTGAAGGCGACCCTCAAGACGAAGATCGGCGTGGACCGGGACGAGTACGTCATCCTGGGGGCCTGCAATCCCGGGCTCGCGCATCAGGCCCTCGAGGCCGAACCCGAGCTCGGGGTCTTCCTCCCCTGCAACGTGGTCGTCTACCGGACGGGTGGGCGAACGCGCGTGAGCGCCGTGTCGGCCGAGCAGATGCTCGGCCTCGTGGGCAACGACCAGCTCACAGCGGTGGCGGGCGAGGTGGCCGAGAAGCTCAAGCGGGTGATCGCCGCAGTGGCGGCTGCCTAGGCATCGTCGTCTCCCGCCGCCTCCGTGAGGATGCGGCGGGCATCCTCCGAACCCACGCCGCGGCGGGCCAGCCAGCCGAGCGCCCGGCGACGGGCGGCACCGTCGGAGCCCTGCTGCGGATAGCGCCTCCGCACCTGCCGGATGAGCTCATCTGCCTCGGGGGCCGGGCCTCTCTCGGCACGGGTTCCCTCCCCGGGGCGCAGCGCCTCGCGCACCGCTGCCGGTGGCAGACCCTGGCGCATGAGCCGGTTGGCCATGCGGGTGCGGTCGGCAGCGGACGCGGGAACCCCCGACCGCTCGATCGCGCGTGCGAGCAGATCGGCATCATGACCACCCGGGAGGTTGTCGCTGACAGACCGTCGCACGGTGTCGGTGCTGAAGCCCACCCGCATCATCTCCGACTGGATGCGACGGGTGGCCCACCCGCGCGCAGCGAGGCGCTCCACACGCATGTCGGCGTTGGTCTCCTCGTCCCCGAGGCCGGCGGCGGCGAGTCGCGCCATCACCTTCGCCATCTGCCCCTCGTCGGCGCGGCGGTCACGCAGTCGCTGCATCACCTCGCGATGTGCCCGGCCACGCCCCACCGTGAAGCGCAGGGCGGCCTCCCAGAGGCGCTCGAGGGCAGCGGCATCCTCGATCTCCGCGACGCGGGCAGCATCCATCTCCTGCCCCGACGACAGTCCGAGATCGGCGACGAGGTGCACGGGAAGGCGCAACCATTTCGCGCCGTCCTTCTCGACACGGATGGCGCGGCCGTCTGCCGACGCGCGCAGCGACGTGATGACGCTCATCACGGCGCGGATACGCTTACTGGCGCGGCACCTCGTCGGCGCATCGCATGCAGCGCCACACGGGGTGCATGTGGTCGCGCGCGATCGGGCTGGCACCGTCGAGGTCATGCGTGCGCATCTTGCGCTGCGTCGCAAAGGTGGCCGCGCCGCACTTGACGCACGGCGGTGCTCCCTCAGTGGCACTGATCTCGGTCGCGGTCTCGCTCTTCTCGTTCTCTGCCATGGCGCCAGTGTACCGCCGGATGCGGCGTGCAGGCAGGCGTGCCGTGGCCGTCATGCAGGCGGGCACGTGGTGAACCGCGCAGCCCGGCGTGCCGGTGCCCGCCCGGGCCCGGCCGCGTCAGGCGACCACGGCCCCCTCGGCCCTCGCGACTTCCTTGCGCACGGCCGGGGCCACGACGTCGCCGAACAGTTCGATCGCCCGCATCATGTCCGCATGCGGTGGATTGCCCACGCCCATGTGGATGAGCGTGCGGCGATTCCCGAACATCTCGTACTCGGCCAGGATCTTCTCAGTGACCTCCGCCGGGCTCCCCACCATCAGCGCTCCGTGGGGCTGTCGCATTCGATCGAACTGCGCCCGGTCGATCTCGCTGCCCCAGCCCCTCTCACGGCCGATCTGATTCATGGCGGCCATGAGCCCGGGGGCCGAGATATCGGCTGCCTTCTGCGAGGTATCGGCAATGAATCCATGCGAGCCGATGCCCACCGGAATGTGCGCCGGATCGTGCCCGTACTCATGCAGGGCCTCGCGGTAGAGGTTTACGAACGGGATGAACGGTTCCGCTGCAGCGCCGATGATGGCCACGGAGATCGGAAGCCCGCGTGCCGCGGCGTTCACCACAGACTGCGGGGTGCCGCCCACCGCGATCCACACCGGCAGCGAGTTCTGCTGGGGCCGCGGGTACACCGAGCGGGCGCTGATGGGCGCACGGTGCCGGCCCTCCCATGTGACGACCTCGTCATCGCGCAACCGCAGGAGCAGGTCGAGCTTCTCGAGGAAGAGATCCTGGTAATCGGCGAGGTCATACCCGAACAGCGGGAATGACTCGATGAACGACCCGCGACCGGCCATGACCTCGGCACGTCCACCCGAGATCAGGTCGATGGTGGCGAAGTCCTGGAACACCCGGACCGGGTCGTCAGACGACAGCACCGTGACGGAACTGGTGAGGCGGATGCGCGTCGTGCGCGATGCCGCTGCGGCAAGGACAACGGCGGGTGACGACACCGGGAAATCTGGGCGATGGTGCTCGCCCACCCCGAACACCTCAAGGCCCACCTGGTCGGCCAGCACGATCTCCTCGACAAGGTCGCGCACGCGCTGCCCGACATCGACGGCCCGGCCGGTGCGCGGGTCGGGCGTGGCATCACCGAATGAGTAGATGCCGAGCTGCATGCCGCTCACGGGACTGTGTCCCCTCCCCCGTCTGTGTCGCCGCGCTGTCGGCGTGCCTCGTCGAGGTCACGCTGGATGCGCCCGTCATCGCGCTCGGCGAGGATGACGTACGCCACGTAGAACACGCCGAGGCTGATGCCGAGGCCGGTCGCGATCCAGAGGAAGGGCGACCACCCGAGCGGCGCCCCGATGGCCCACCCGATGAGCAGGCTCACGGGAACCATGACGCTACCGAGCACCCAGAGGCGCTTCCTGGCCGTGCGGGTGTACTCGGGGTTCGGGTGGAGCCCTTCCTGCTCGGACGCCACCCGGGCGAGGATCTCATCTCGTGACTCGCGCGGATTGGCCATCATGCCGCCAACGGTAGTGGAGCGTGCTCAGCCCACGCGTGGCCATGATGAAACCAGCGGATAGGGGCGGATGGGTCCCCCGCCCCCGGGGTGGATCTCGAAGTGCAGGTGCGGCGTGGTGCCCCGGGCATCGCCTGTGTCCCCGTTATAGGCGAGCACTGTTCCCGCCGCGACGAACGCCCCCTCGCGCGCAGCGGGCGCGAAGCCATCCATATGGCAGTAGAAGTACTCATCCCCGTTTGGTGCCCGCAGCCAGAAGCGGTTTCCGCTGATGGGAGTGGTGCCGATGCGCACGACGGTGCCCGACACCGCAGCCACGATGGGTGCGCCGCGTGCGGCCATGATGTCGATGCCCTCGTGGTACCGGCTGCCGCGTGGGTTCATCCAGTCGTCGGAGAAGGTGGCAGGCGCTGCCACCGGGAAGACCGGTTCGGTGCCCGGCGTCGCCACGGGGACGTCCACGGACCGCTTGGCGCGCGCATCGCGTACGCGGGCCTCCACCCTCTCGCGCAGGGCAGCCCGCAGTTCGCCCTTCACCCGGGCGGCTGCGGTGCGCTGGCGGCGGGCCACGGCCTCGATACGCACGCGCTCGCGCGCCGCGATGGCCGCCTCGGCGCGGGCCGTGTCGATTGCCCGTGCAAGGCGTCCCTGCGCGGCGACGAGCGCCGCGCGGCGGTCGCGCACCCTGCCCACCACGCGGGCATCCTGGCCGGCCGCGCTCATCAGGGCCTCCGACCGTGACACCAGATCCGTGAGCGACCCGCTGGACACCACCAGATCGACAAGATCCGGCTCGGGGCGCTGGTAGAGGGTCACGATGCGCTCGGCGAGGGTCTGCCGGGCAACGGTCAGCTGCCCGGCGGTCCGCGCCAGCGCCCGACGGCTGGCTGCGGCCTCGGCCTTCGCCCCGTCCACCCGGTCCATGGCCCGGTTATGGCGCACGGCGGCGGCGCCGGCCGCCGCATCGAGGCGCGCGGTCCCGGCTTCGACGGCATCAACACGCTCCTTCAGCGTGGTGATGTCGCGGGCACCCTGCGCGGCGACCGGGATCGTCGCCAGCATGAGGGTGGCCAGCGCCGGGATGAGGAAGCGGCGGACCATGAGCAGGCGATTGTCGCCCCTGCCCCTGGCCCGCCGTGAAATCCCCGTTGCTACCTCAGGCGGCGTCCTCCGCCAGCACCTCATTGAGCTGCGCCTGCGCGTTGATGGCCGCAGGGAAGCCCGCATAGGCGGCGAGCTGGAGGACTAGTTCGCGCAGTTCGTCCTCGGTGATGCCCACGCGAAGGCCGGCACGCATGTGCACCTGAACCTGGCGGTCCTTCCCGCCGAGGGCCATGAGCATCGACAGCGTTGCGATCTGACGCTCCTTCAGCGTGAGACCGGGACGCTGGTAGATATCGCCGTAGATCGTCTCGATGATGCGGTCACCCAGCTCACCGAGGGCGGCCAGCGAGTCCTCGGCACGGGGACCGAGGACATCTTTCACACTCTCGGCGCCCTTCTGGTGGCGCGCCGCGCGCCAGTCGCCCTCGGCGGTCACGATGGTCTCCCCTACTTCGTGCTGCGGTTGGTGTACATCACGTCGAACTGCCCGGCGGAATCGACCGTGAGGATGCTCACAGGCACATTCGGGCGGTTGCCGACCTTGTTGATGGTGATCTTCCCGGTGGCACCCGCGTAATTGGTGGTCTTCCTGAGCTGCGTGACCACCTTGGCGTAGCTGAATGGCGTTCCGGCCCTGTCCCAGGCCCGGAACAGGATGCGCGCCGAGTCGTAGGTGAACGTGCCCCACGTACCCGGCCGCTTGCCCGGGAAGGCCTTCGTGTAGGCCGACACGTAGCTCTTGGCCGTCGGCATCTGGGTGGGCTCCGGGACGCCGCTGAACACGCAGTGCTGGCTGGCCGCGATACCCGCCTGCTGCACGAATGCCGGATCCTGGTTGGCAAGGCCGGCAAAGCACTTCGCCGGATTGCCGGTTGCCTTGAGCTGCCTGGCGATGACCGAGCCCTGCGGGAAGTACGTGCTCAGGTACACCCCGGTCGGGTTGTTGGTGAGCGCCTGATTGATCTGCGGGGTGAAATCGGTCTGGGTGTCCGAGATCGGGATCTGGGTGACGAGCACGCCCTTGGCCATCAGGGCCACCGAGAGACGGTTGGCCATGCTCTGCGTGTACGCCGAGGGGTCGACCAGGATCGACACCTTCGACGGCTTCCACTGCTTCAGGATGAAGTCGGCCTCGACCGGTGAGATCTGACTGTTCTTCGGCTGGACGGTGACGCCCATGCCCGTGGTGTCATCCGTCGAGGTCATGTGCACGGGGACTACCCCCGCCTTGATGTACGTGGGGATGTTGAGGATGCCCACGGACGAGTTGTAGGGGCCCACCACGGCGGCAACACCGGCCTTGATGGCCTTGTTCGCCACCGACTTCGCGATGGAGGGGTCGGCCTTGTCGTTGGCCTGAACGATCTGGACCTTGCGCCCGTTGAATCCCCCCTTCGCGTTGTACTGCTTCACGGCGAGCTGGACGCCGCGCAGCATGTCCTGGCCATTTGAGGCCTGCGACCCGCTGAGGGGACCCTCGACGGCGATGGCGATGGTTCCGTAGGTCGAGGGGTTGCCGCCGATCGCCATTCCGGCAAAGGCGGGGGCGGACACGGCGGCGGCGGCGACAACTGCCGACGCGAGGATCAGGGAACGTCGTGGCACGGGGGCTCCTCGTGGGGCTCATTGAAACTGACCCGGCAGACCCTACCGGCTCGCCCCACGGCCAACTCCCCTCGACGTACGGACGCGACCCGCTCCGCGGACGAGCACGTCGCACCACGCAACACATGGTCCACCTGCGATCGCCAGCGCTCCCATGAAGCCGCGCGGAGGACCGCCTCCATGGGCTGCCCTCCAGAGGCGCCAGCAGCACTGGCTCCACCCGCCAGAAGCGAACCAGGGACCGCCCAGAGAGACACCGGGGGGTCGGCGGCAACCTCAGGCGATACCGTACCCGGCATGGCCAAGGTCTCGGTATACGCAACACCGTTCTGTCTGTACTGCGTTGGCGCGAAGCGGCTGCTCCGTCGACGTGGCATCGCGTTCGACGAGACGCGGATGAGCATGTTTGAGCAGGGCGCCCGCGATCGCCTGCAGGCACAGAGCGGGGGCGGGCGCACCTTCCCGCAGATCGTCATCGATGGCGAGCCAATCGGCGGGTTCGACTCCCTGCGCGCGCTCGACCGATCGGGTGAGCTCGCGCGGCGCACAGCCTCTCCCTGACCCCAGGTCCAGCCCCCCACGCACCGTTTGGGTGGGAGTCAAGGTGCGGGATATATGGTTCCGGCGTTTCTGCACGCCGCACGGGGTGGTGGTGCCCTCCCATCCGTATAGGTCCGGTCGCTACCTTCGGCCTATGCCTGCCTGCCTACCTGCCCCGCCCCCCCTCGGCGCGCTCGTGCGTGATGCCACCGCGCTCGTGAGCAACAGGGTCGCACCAATCGCTGTTCCCACCGCCTGCCTGGCCGGCGACGTGCCTGCGGGTTCCGGAATGGCGGTTCCCGGAACCGTGTACTTCGCCACCGCAGATGCCGCCACGTTCGCGAGGCCGCTGCGAAGCTGGCCGGCACAACGGACCTGGCGTCGCTCATCGGCTACGTGGAGCGGGGCGGCATGGTGCGCCCGGCCGTCAACGGGAAGGCCACCACAGGCTCCGACCTCACCCGGCGTGAGCGCGAGGTGCTCAGTCGCGCCGCAAGCGGCATGTCAAACCGCGAGGTGGGCGCCGCCCTTTACGTCACCGAGCAGACGGTGAAGTTCCACCTCGGGAACATCTACCGCAAGCTCGGCGTTCACAACCGCACCGAAGCCGCCCACGCCGCGGCGAAGCTGGGGCTGCTCGGGTCCTAGCGGTCCCCGGGCAGCGGCTGCCCCATGCGCTTCAGCCAGCGCGCGTGCGAGCGGAGAGCCGAGAACAGGGAGGCATGCGCGTTGTAACGGACGCCGTGCTGAACGCACAGGGCCTCGAACTCGGGTGAGAGCGAGCGGTAGTGCACGTGCGGCACATGGGGCAGCAGGTGGTGCTCGGTCTGGAAGTTGAGCCCACCGAGGTACCAGTTGAGTATGCGCGAGCGCCGGCCGAAGTCGACGGTGGTCTCCACCTGGTGACGGGCCCACTCACGCGGCCCGTTCTCGATGGCCTCCTGGATCATCCGCTCCTCCGACGTGAAGTCGGCCTCCTCTACGCAGTGGGCGAGTTGGAACACGATGGCCAGGATGATGCCGAGCACCCACAGAGCCGCGAAGGCCACGATGAGCACCTGCCACCACGGGTGGAAGATCATGGGGATGAACAGCAGCCAGCTGAGCATGGCGGCCTTGCCGAGGATGAACACGGCGAGGTCCTTGCCCCGGGGGCGCTTGACCGGCACGTGGCAGTTGGGCCCCTTCCAGATGGCGTGGAAGTCACCGAACATCACGGCCTTCGGCGCGTAGAAGCCGTAGAGCGCGAACATGTAGATGTGCTGGAACCGGTGGAAGCGGTGGAGCTTCTGGTCGGGCGCGAAGCGCGCGAACGGCAGCTGGTCGATGTCGCCGTCCTTGTCCACCACGTTCGTGAAGGTGTGGTGCGCATGGTTGTGGCGCTCGCGCCACAGGAATGACGACATTCCCATGAGGTCGAGTGAGAGTCCGAGCCACTTGGCGCGCTTGCCGAGGGCGCCGTGGTTGGTGTCGTGCTGCACGCCGAAGCCGATACCGCCCATGGCGAAGGCCAGCGACACGCAGCCGATTGCCGCCTGCCACCAGTTGGCGGCAAAGAACACGAGGAAGGTCCAGGACGCCGCCCACCACGCGAACATGGTGACGGCCTTGGTGTAGAACCGGATGCGTCCGCGTCGCCGCACCGAGGGGGTGAGCGTGTCGCGTACGAGAGCCTTGAGGTCGCGGTGGAAGTCTCCGCCGCCCTTGAACAGAGGCACTGTCGCCCCCGCAGAACTGCTCGCCATCAGGTGGATCTCCCCGCTCGAAGAACGGGAGCGACGACATGCGTCCTCCCACTATCGGTGAAGGCACCGATGACGAGATGGTAGGCGTGGCCGCGGCCGTCATGGCCAGTTCGGGGCCAAGGAACGGACAAGCGGCCCTCCGCTTTCAGGCCACGAGTCCCCTGCGTTGTGCCTGACGTGCTGCCTCCGTCCGGTTTCCCACACCGAGCGTGCAGGGGACGCTGCCACGGTGGAGCGTGACTGTCTGATCCGTGACGAAGAGGGCCCCCGCCCATCGGGACAGTTGCCCCCGCACCCGGCGCGATGAGGCGGGCCGGAATGCCTGAGGGGGTTGGCGCCGCCCCCTCAGGCATTCCCGGTCTCTGCGTCGTGGACTCCTCAGGCGAGGTCGAAGCGGTCCAGCTCCATCACCTTGACCCACGCCGCCACGAAGTCGTTCACAAACTTCGCGCGCGCGTCATCTGCGGCGTACACCTCGGCGAGCGCACGCAGCTCGGAGTTCGACCCGAACATCAGGTCGACCCGGCTGGCCGTCCAGCGGGCCTCGCCGGTGGCCCGGTCGCGGCCCTCGAACGACTCCTCGGCCTTCGACGTGGGCTGCCACTCGGTGACGATGTTGAGCAGGTTCACGAAGAAGTCGTTCGTGAGCACGCCTGGGCGATCGGTGAGCAGGCCGTCCTGCGACCCGCCGGCGTTCGCGCCCATCGCGCGCATTCCGCCCACCAGCACCGTCATCTCCGGAGCCGTGAGCGTGAGCAGGCTCGCCTTGTCGATGAGCAGGCGCTCGGCGGTCCACGGGTGGCCGGGACGCACGTAGTTGCGGAACCCATCTGCGTAGGGCTCGAGCACCGCGAACGACTCGACGTCGGTCATCTCCTGCGTGGCGTCTGTGCGACCGGGCGTGAACGGCACGGTCACGTCGTGGCCGGCGGCATTCGCCGCCTGCTCCACGCCCAGGCCGCCGGCCAGCACGATGAGGTCGGCCAGCGAGATGCGCTTGCCGCTGCCGTTCTGCCCGCCGTTGAAGTCGGCCTGGATGCCCTCGAGCACCCCGAGAACGTGCTCCAGTTGCGCCGGGTCGTTGACCTCCCAGCCCCGCTGGGGCTCGAGGCGAAGCCGTGCGCCATTGGCGCCGCCGCGCTTGTCGCTGCCACGGAAGGTGGATGCCGATGCCCACGCCGTGGTCACCAGCTGCGCCACCGACAGCCCCGAGGCCGCGATGGCGGCCTTCATGCCCTCGATGTCCGACGCGTCGACCAGCGCGTGGTCCACCGGCGGCACCGGGTCCTGCCAGATGAGCGACTCCGCCGGAACGTCCGAACCCACGTAGCGGGAAATCGGCCCCATGTCGCGGTGGGTCAGCTTGAACCACGCGCGCGCGAAGGTGTCGGCGAACACCTCGGGGTTCTCGAGGAAGTGACGGCCGATGCGGTCGTACTCGGGGTCGGTGCGCAGCGCGATGTCGGCGGTGGTCATCATCGGCGCGTGGCGCTTTGAGGCGTCGTGTGCGTCGGGCACGGCGTCGGCCAGCGCGCCGCCCTTCGGGTGCCACTGGTTGGCGCCAGCCGGGCTCTTGCCGAGCTCCCACTCGTAGCCGTACAAAAGCTCGAGGTAGTCCATGTCCCAGGTGGTCGGGGTGCGGGTCCACGCGCCCTCGATGCCGCTGGTGATGGTGTCGTCGGCCATGCCCGAGCCGTAGGCGCTCTGCCAGCCGAGGCCCTGCTCCTGGATGGGTGCGCCCTCGGGCGCCGGACCCACCAGACCGGGGTCGCCGGCACCGTGCGACTTGCCGAACGTGTGACCGCCGGCGATGAGCGCCACCGTGTACTCGTCATCCATGGCCATGCGGCTGAAGGTCTCGCGGATGTCCCTGGCTGATGCCAGCGGGTCGGGGTTGCTGTTGGGGCCCTCGGGGTTGACGTAGATCAGGCCCATCTGCACGGCGGCCAGCGGGTTCTCGAGCTCGCGGTCGCCGCTGTAGCGCTGGTCGCCCAGCCACTCGCCCTCGGGACCCCAGTAGATGTCGACCTGCGGCTGCCAGGTGTCCTCGCGTCCGCCGCTGAAGCCGAAAGTCTTGAAGCCCATGGACTCGAACGCGCAGTTGCCGGCCAGGATCATCAGGTCAGCCCACGACAGCTTGCGGCCGTACTTCTGCTTCACCGGCCACAGCAAGCGGCGGGCCTTGTCGAGGTTGGCGTTGTCGGGCCAGCTGCTCTGCGGCGCGAACCGCTGGGCGCCCGCACCGGCGCCGCCCCGGCCGTCGGTGGTGCGGTATGTGCCGGCGCTGTGCCACGCCATGCGGATGAACAGCGGGCCGTAGTGCCCGTAGTCGGCGGGCCACCACGGCTGCGAGGTGGTCATCACTTGCTCGATGTCCTGCTTCACCGCGCCCAGGTCAAGGCTCACGAACTCGGCGACGTAGTCGAAGTCCTCGTCCATCGGGTCTGCCGAGGCGGGGTTCTGGCGAAGCGGCGCCAGATCGACCTGGTTGGGCCACCAGTCGCGGTTGGTCAGGCCACTTCCGGCACCCGTCACGGGGCACTTGGCGTCGCTGCTCATGGCGTCCTTTCCTGCGGTTTCATCCGAACCTGAAGTCAGGGGGCCACGCTAGCCCCGATCGACGGCGATCGGTACGGGGATCGGCCGCGCGCGGAGCATCTGGCGAACCCGCGCGCCGGGGCGGGCGTCGTGCCCTGCCTGAACTGACCACCCGCGAACTCACCGACGGGGAGTTCCGGCGCGATCCCTCTCAGTCGAACCGCATCTGGCTTGACGGACGGCCCCTCGAGGACTGGCTGGGCGCGACATCGGGCAGCAGCCCATGCTGCGACCAGTGCGGCGACGACCCCTGCCGCACCGTCGAGGTTGACGGCACCACGCACGAGGCCGTACCGGCTGACGTAATCATTCGCGCCGGCCTGAGGGCTGCCGCGTCGCTGGTATCCCCCGCCAGCTGATCCGAACTCAGGTGCGGCGCACCAGCGCGAAGCTGCGCATGAGCGCCAGCACCAGCGCCCCCAGGGCGGTGGCCGCGTAGATGATCGCCACCCCGGCCATGACACGACCGGGGATGTCCGCCCCGCCGTCGGTGAGGATCATCGCCCAGGCCAGGCCCAGCAGCACCGCACCGGCGCAGGTGCTGACGATGGCCACGATGCGCGGGGCACGCATGCGCGCCCCGGTGGTGACCCTCTGCAGCACGATGCCCACCGCCAGCACCACGAGCAGCGTGATGATCATCGCCGAAGCCCTGCCGATGCCTGCGGGAATCTCCTCGGGGTCGGGCAGCCAGATCATCACCCACGCCAGCACGGCGTCCAGGGCCACCAGCACGGCCATTCCGATGCGAAGCCATATGGCCGGGGCCAGCACCGCGGGCATGGCCAGCAACATGGCCCCACCCAGCACCAGCACCGACAGCAGCACGCGGGTGACGGCGTCGCCCGGGCCCAGGAACACGATGCCCAGACCGATGGCGGCGGCGACCACGAGCACCACGAGCAGAGCGCGAAGCAGCGCACGCATCACGATCGATCTGCTCTCCATGCACTTACGCTATCTGTGGCCCGCCGTCCTCAGCGAGGAGCTCAGCACGGCACCGATGGATCTGGCGGAACCCGGTGTCCGGTCGGGCGCAGGAACACGGGTGTCGGGCCACGGCGCGCACGTGCGGCGCGACCGCGGCCCGACACCCCGGGCAGGCGGTGGGCGCTAGCCCTGCAGCGTGGCCTGCACCGACAGCTCGACGTTGCCCTTGAGGGCGCCCGACACCGGGCAGCCATCCTTGGCCGCCTCGGCTGCCGCGCGGAAGCCATCGGCGTCGATGCCCGGCACCGTGCCGCCCACCGTGAGGGCCGACGCCGTGATGCCCGTTCCGGGCACCAGCGTGACCGTGGCCGTGACCTCCAGGCGCTCGGGCGGGGTTCCCTGCTTGGCCAGCGTGCTCGAGAGCGCCATCGAGAAGCACGACGCGTGCGCAGCGGCGATGAGCTCCTCGGGGCTCGTCTGGCCACCCGGCTCCTCCGACCGCGAGGGCCATGAAACGCCGAGGTTCGACAGAACCCCACTCGTCACGCTGTCGATGGTGCCCGACCCGCTCATGAGGTCTCCGGTCCAGGTAACGCTCGCGGTGCGATCAGCTGCCATTGCAACTCCTTGTTCTCAAGTTGATTACCCGAGAATCCTACGGCCCGCGGCACTACACCGGGGGCGCTGCCGTGGTGGCACGCATGGCCACCGGCGCCGGGAACGGCGGGGGCTCGTGGACGAACTGGCCGCCGATTCGGGCCATCAGGATGCGACCCGCCAGTTCGCCCATGGGGCGATACGGCACGAGGGCGGTGGTGAGGCCTCGTAGGTCCGACCCCGGAAGATGATCGAGGCCCGTGATCGACACGTCGTCGGGCACGCGCAGGCCCATCTGATGTGCGGCGTCCAGGGCGCCCAGAGCGAGCAGGGCCGTGGGCCGGGGCGGGGACACGGGCGTTACCTCGCGGGCGCGAAGGGCCTGGACGTCACGTTGATGTTGGCCATCATGCCGTTGTCCTCATGCGCGAGGATGTGGCAGTGGAATACGTACGGGCCGGTGTAGGTGCGGAACGACATGCGCACCACCACCTGCCCCGGAATGCCCCTGGTCGTGGCCGGCACCGGGATGGTGTCGATCCAGCTCTCATCCGGCTGGCGCCTGCCGTTCACGCTCATGAGCTGCATGTCATTCACGTGTATGTGGATGGGGTGCTCGCCGCGTAGGGCCTCGACACCGGGTTGGCATCCACCGCGAGCACGGTCACCTTCAGGCCCGAGGCCCGGAGGTCGCACCACATGTTCGCGCCGATGTTGCCCACGTGCCACAGCTGTGTCTCGCCCGACTACG
>JBIIQA010000005.1:0-31031 GCA_044342355.1 Miltoncostaeaceae bacterium
CGTTCTTCGCCCCGGAGGTCACGGCGGGGACGGGGGACGGCGGGAAAGTGGTGATCGACACCGACTGCCCGGCACTCGGGGTGCTCACCGGATGCTCCGTCGACTTCGACGTCATGTCGCCGCCGGCGGCGGACGTGCAGGCCACCAGCACCGCGGGCCCGGTGATGATCACGGGTACATCCGGCGACGTCGTGGCCCGGAGCACTGCCGGCGGGGTCGCCGTCCTCCGGTCGCGTTCCGCCGACGTACGGGCATCGAGCACCGCCGGCGACGTGCGCGTGGAGGCGGCTACCGCGCCCGACTCAATCGCGGCATCGACCACGGCCGGGAGCGTCGTGGTGGAGGTGCCGCGTGGCGCCTACCGCGTGGATGCACGCGCCGGGGCGGGGTCGGTGACCATTGAGGGCATCACCGACACGCCCTCTGCCGGGCGGGTCATCACCGCCAGTGCATCGGCGGGCGGGGTGACGGTGCGCGGCCGCTGACGCGAGGGCGCCCGGTCAGGCAGCGAGCCGTGCCGCGAGGCCGTCGAGCAACGACACGAGGCCGAACTCGAACACGGCGTCTTCCGCGCTGGCGATATCGCTGACCACCTCCACGAGCAGGGGCTCGTCGAATTCGCCGGCAGCCTCCTGGTCGACGCCAGACGATGCCTCGCCGAGGCTGAAGCCGATGATCCACCGCGAGAACACGCGCACGGCGCGCAGGGCGTCGCCGTGCGAGAAACCCGCCGCCTCGAGCGAGGCGAGCAGGGGCTCCACGACGGAGGTGCTGGTGCGATACGCGACGGCCGGACGCGAGGCGATGATCGGCACCACGTTGGGGTGCTCCGACAGGGCAGTGCGGTAGGCCCGGGCGAATGCCGACATGTCACCGCGCCATTCGCCCACGAGGACGGTGCCGCCCACGAACTGGGCCTGCACCACGGCCACGACGCCGTCGAGCATCTCGTCCTTGCCCCCGGGCACGTGGTGATAGAGGGACATGGCCTCGACACCGAGCTCGGATGCCACTGCGCGCATGCTGCAGCCATCCATTCCCGCGCGATCGATGACGACGAGTGCCGCGCCCACGACGCGCTCGCGGGAGAGGGGCTCGCGGGCAGTGCTGCTCACCGGGGCCGGCCCCCGGAGCCACGACTGTCACGCGACGGACTGCGACGCACGCGGGTGAGGAAGTACGTGATGCCGGCGCCGAGGAGCGCCGATGCGAGGATCACCACGATGAGGCTCGTGGAGGTGTTGACGACCCACCAGGTCACCTGCACCTCCTGCGAGTTCGCGATGATGAACCAGAGCAGCAGGATGCCCGCCGCCACCGCGAGGATGGGCTTCCAGTTGCTGTCCGTGCCACCGCTCTGCGGCTTCGTGCCGTCCGCCATCATGAGTCCTTCCCGGGTTCCGGGCCGAGGATAGTGTCCACGGCGGTCGACGGGTCGATCTCACGCGCCACCACGCGATCCGCCAGGGCATCGAGGACGGCGGTGTCGGTGCGCGCAGCGAGACCCCGCGCCATGCGCTCGAGGGCCAGCGACACAAGGTGGCGTCGCATGCCGTCACGCGCTCGCGCAACTTCTCCACCGGACTCCCGAAGCGCATCGCGGTGCCGCTCCACGGCATCCCAGGCATCGGCGACCCCCGTGCCATCAAGGGCCTGCGTGAGAACCACGGGCGGAACCCAGTCATCGGTGGGAACGAGCCGGAGGGCCGACTCCACCTCCCCCGCGAGGATGTCGGCCCCGGGGCGATCGCACTTGTTGATGACGATGACGTCGGGGATCTCCATGACGCCGGCCTTGATGGCCTGGATCGCATCCCCGCTCCCGGGCATGAGCACCAGCATCACGGTGTCGCTGAGCGCCTGCACCTCGACCTCGTTCTGCCCGGCGCCGACCGTCTCGACGATCACCACGTCGAAGCCCGCGGCATCCAGGATGGTCACCGCGTCGCCCGTGGCCTCGGACAGTCCACCGAGGTGACCCCGGCTCGCCATCGACCGGATGAACACGCCCTCGTCGAGGAAGTGATCCACCAGTCGGATGCGGTCGCCCAGCACGGCCCCGTGCGTGAACGGACTCGTGGGGTCGACGCTCACGATGGCCACGGTCATGCCCCGTGCGCGCAGATGGCGCACAAGCGCCGCGGAGAGCGTGCTCTTCCCCGCGCCCGGCGACCCCGTGACACCGATGCGCAGCGCCCGGCCCGCTCGTGGGTGCAGCGCGCGCATGACCTCGCGCCCCTCGGGCCCCAGCGATTCGGCCATGGTGATGGCCCGCCCGATGGCACGCCGCCTGCCCGCCAGCACGCCCTCCACGACCTGCTCCGGGGTCACGCGATCTCCTCGAGCACCTCTGCCATCGCCGCGAGCAGGCGATCCACCTGCGCAGGGGTTCCGACGCTGATGCGCAGCCCGCCGGGGGCGCCGAAGGATCCGGTGGGTCGCACGATCACCCCGCGCGAGGTGAGGGCGGCATCAATGGCCTGCGCGCGCGCAGGGCCCACCTCGACATAGAGGAAGTTGGCATCCGATGGCAACGGCGAGAGACCCATGGCGCGCAGCCCGGAATCGAGGTGTGTTCGCACGGCGACCGCCTCTGCGATGCGCGGCGGCAACTCCGACGGCGCATCCCGCACGCTCGCCAGGGCGGCAGCCTGCGCCACGGCATTGACGTCGAAGACGTTGCGCACGGGTGACAGCGCGGCGGCAAGGCCCGGGGGGCCCGCCATCCATCCAACCCGGACACCGGCGAGGCCGTACGCCTTGCTGAATGTGCGCATCACGATCAGTGAGCGCCCCTCACGGATGAGGGAGATGCCATCGTGGCTCCCCGGGGGGAGGTACTCGAAGTAGGCCTCGTCGAGGACGGGGGTGACATGAGGCGGCAGGGCGTCGAGGAACCGGTCGAGGTCGGCCGCGGTCACGGAGCCGCCCGTCGGGTTGTTGGGACTCACCACCACCGCGAGCTTCGTGGCGGGGGTCACGGCGGCGGCAAGTGCGTCGAGGTCGTATGCGCCCCCGGAATCGAGAGGCACAGGCGTCCACGTGGCGCCCTGCATCGCCGCGCCCTGCCGGTGCGAGATGAACGACGGCCAGCACATGACCATCTCGTCACCGGGGTCGAGAAATGCCATGCACAGCAACTTGATGAGGCTGTCCACGCCATTGCCCACGGTGATGAGGGCGGGATCGATGCCGTGGCACTCGGCGAGGGCATCGCGCACCGCCCAGCAGCCGGGGTCGGGATAGAGGTTGGCGTCCTTCGCAGCGTCGGACATGGCGGCGAGGGCCCCGGGGAACGGCGGATACGGGCACTCGTTCGAGGCGAGCTTCGTGATGGGGATATCCCCCAGCTCCCGCTCGAGGTCGGCGAGAGGCCGCCCGGGCACGTAAGGATCGATCGAACCCACGGCCGGGCGCAGGAGGGAGGTGTCGAGGTGCCGCGGCTCGGACATTCGAGGAGGCTACACTCGCGGCCACATGCCGGATCTCGACGACCTCGGGCTGTTCCCTCTCGGGCTGGTGCTGCTGCCCGGGGAACGTGCGCCCCTTCATCTCTTCGAGCCCCGCTACCGGCAGTTGATGGCCGACTGCGTGCTCGATGACCGGCCGTTCGTGATCCTGCAGGACCACGGCGGGGATGCCTCCCCCATCGGTTGCACAGCGCACTTCGCCGCACTGGGACGCCGCTTCGCAGACGGCCGCATGAACGTCACGGTCATCGGTGGCGCCGTCGTCCGGGTACTTGAGGAGACCTCCGGCCGCATGTACCTCTCGGCGTGGGTGGAGGAGGTGCGCGACGACGCCCCCCAGGCGTCCGATGAGCGCGCGGCCGAGGTGCACGAACTGTTCGCCCGCCTCGTCGCCGAGATCGCGGGATCACACCCGCCGCCGCCAATACGCGATGACATTCCCCTCTCCTACGCCATCGCGGGCATGATCGAGATGCCGGCCGAGCCGAAGCAGGACCTCCTCGAGTGCCGCGACGAGGACATGCGCCTTGCCATGGTGCAGGACATCCTCGCGTCCGCCCTCGACGGGGCCGACCGCGAGCGCATCGCTGCCGCCCGGGCGCGCACGAACGGCAAGGTCGCGCTCCCATGACCGCTTCCGTCGCGGTCGTGCGGCCACGGCGAATCGCATGGGTGGAGGGGCCGGATGCCGCGTCGCTGCTGCAGGGCCTGCTCACGGCCGACATCGACGCCCTGGCCGTGGGCTCGTCCGCGCGCTCCCTCGTGCTGACCACGCACGGCCATGTGGTCGCCGCGATGGCGGTGGCCCGCGACGGCGGCAACTCCTTCACGCTCATCCTCGACCCCCCACCTGCCCCCGACGGGGTGGAGGTCATCGTTGCCCACCATGTGTCGGAGGATGCCGAGGTGCTCGGGCCCGAGGACGCCCGGGTGCTGGTGGCCACCGATGACCTCGCGGGGGTCCTTGAGGGCGCGGGCGACCTCGTGGTGCCGGGACAGGTTCCGGGCACCATCGAGGTGGTGGCCGATGACCCGGAGGCCATCGCGGCCGGACGGGGCATCGCCCTCACCCCCGCCGGGTCGCTCGAGGCACTGCGCATCGGCCGCGGCACCCCCGTCATCGGGGTGGACACCGGCGATCGAACCTTGGTGCAGGAGGCGCGGCTCGACGACGCCGTGTCATTCACCAAGGGCTGCTACCTCGGGCAGGAGACCGTGGCGCGCCTGCACTACCGCGGACACCCCAACCGGCGCCTCGCGCGGATCGCGCTCGCGGGGCCCGTGCCCACCGGGGCGAGGGTCACGGGCCCGGGTGACGTGGCAGCGGGTGAGGTGACGAGCGTCGCCGACGTCCCCGGGACGGGGTGGGTGGCCCTCGGAATGGTGCGCCGGGAGGTTCCGGACGGGGCCCCGGTCGACGTCGCGGGCACGGCGGGGCACGTACTCCCCGCGCCCTGATGGGCCGGTGCTAGCGTCGGACCCCGATGGGACTTCAACGCGACGATCGAGCGAAGGCCGCCCGCCAGTCGGCGCTCGTCCGCCTCTTCTACGACACCGACGGCGATCTGCACCCGATGCGGGCGCTGGCCGTCGTCGCGTTTCTGGCCGGTGCCGTTGTCCTCGGCACGGTCATGGTGTCGTTCGCCGGAGCGGCGTTCGGGCCCCAGACGCTGAGCATCGGGGCCCTCATCGTCTTCCTCGGCATCAAGATCCCCATGCTCGTCATCGTGTTCTGGATCCTCATGCGCCAGGGCGGCGGGTACACCCAATCGGAGCTCAGCGCGACGGAGCGCTCACGCGTGCTGCAGAGCCTCGTGACGCAGGCACGAGACGCACGGGGCAAGCCCGATGAGGCGCAGCGCCTGCAGTGGGCCGCGCGGGAGGCCTGGCGCATCGCCGACGAGGCACCCGACCACGAGCGCCAGGACGCCATCGCCGTGGCCGTGGAGATCAGCGGCATGAAGCCGGCCCAGAGGGGCACGGTGGGCGGCCGCTAGGCGAAGACGATCGAGTCCTCGACCTCGCCCGCCGCGAGGCCCTCGGCCACCTTGTCGAGGGCGAGGGAGTGCACCACGGCCGCGATGTCCCCGGCCGTCCCCGCGAGGGCCTCGGGATGCCGGGCCTGCACGCTGACCCGGCCCACGAAGCAGGTCTTTATTGCCACGACCGCCCCGCCTTCGAGCACATCGACGTTGAACCCCCACAGTGTGTGGGCGTCGTCAGTGAGCGATGTCCGTGGCGGCTCCGCCCGCAACTCGAACTGCCGCCCGCCTGCCGTGATCATTCGCGTGCTCACAGATCCACCACCCGTCCGTCGTCGTCCACCCCGGCAGCGCCACCGCCCCGTCGCGGGTCACCGGCGGCCTCAAGGCCCCGCCCGGTGATCCCGACGGCCGAGACCCCGCCGAAGTAGAGGTTTGCCTCGCTCCAGAGCCGGAGGTCGAAGCCGTCAGCCCGGAGGGCCGCGATGGCACCCCCGGGAACGCCACCTTCCACGTCCACCCCGCCGCCCTCGTGGTGGATCCGCGACCTCTCAACCGCGGCCACAGGCCCCGCGGCCGCATCCACCATTCCTGCGATCACCATGAGGATCGCAGACCGGAGGCGGTTCGACCCGGCGGACCCGACCGCGGCAACGGGTTCGCCATCGCGCAGGATGAGGGTCGGCGCCATCATCGAGGTCATGCGCATGCCCGGTGGGAGCGACCCGAAACCCGCAGGGTTGAGGTCGGACTCGCCCATCATGTTGTTGAGGAGGACGCCAGTGCCCGGCGCGATCACGCCCGACCCCGAACCATTGGACGACGACAGGCTCGCCATCCCGCCCTCGGGGTCGATGGCGCTCACATGAGTGGTGCCGGTGGGCTTTCGCGACGGGGGCGTCCGGGATGACTCGGCCGCGCGAAGAGCCGCCCAGAACCGCTCGAGGAATCCTTCGTCGGATATCCCCGCATCAAATGCAGGGCCCCGCATCGCGTTGGCAGTCGCCTGTGCCCACGCCATGCCGGCGTAGAAGCCCGCCTCGTCGGTGGGCGGCGGGTGGCGATCGAGGTGATCGAGGGCCGCCGCGATGAGCACCCCGCCGCTCGAGGGCGGCGCGTTCGTGAGGACGAGGGTGTCGCGGAACCGCACCTCGACCGGCGCATGCTCATGCACCCGGTACGCGGCGAGGTCATCACGCGTGAGCAGGCCACCGTGCGCGGCGAGATACTCCACGATCCGGTCACCGACGACCCCGCCGTAGAGACACGCGGCGCCCTCGTCGCCGAACCGCTCGAGGGTATCGGCGAGGTCGTGCAGGGAGAGCACCTCACCCGGAACGCTCGTGCGTCCGTGCGGGGTGAACTGCGCCGCCGATGCAGGGGTGTGGCGGAGCATCTCCTCGAGAATGCGGTGGAGATAGGCCTCCTCCTCCCCCACGACAACCCCCCGTCGGGCGAGTGCCACGGCCGGGGCCACGAGATCGCGCAGGGGCAGGCGGCCGAACCGCCGCGATGCCTCGTCGAGCCCGGCGAGCATCCCGGGCACGGCCACGGAAGCGGGCCCGATGTGGAACACCTGCTCAACGGTGCCGAACGGGACGGTGAAGGCGTGGAGGTGATCGGGGTCGAGCCGCCTGCCCTCCGGGCCGAGACCCGGAACGGCAACGAAGAAGTCGAGGATCGTCGCCGGACCGCCGGGCGGGCGCACCATGAGAAATCCGCCCGCACCAGGCCCGGTGAGAACGCTCTCGGCCACGGCCGAGGTGAGCGCTGCAGCGATGACCGCATCAGTGGCCGTGCCGCCATCGGCCAGAGCCTGTGCTCCCGCCCGGGCGGAGAGCGGACTTCCGGCGGCGACCGCGCCCGTGATCACCGGGCGCCCCGCGCTATGCGGCGGGTGATCCGCCGTCCGGGTCGGACGGGCGCGAGGATTCGTCCACCGAAAACAGGCGGGTCGACTCGTCGCGCTGGTCGCCCGATGCGGCGGGCGGAGGGGTGATCTCGGTGTGCTGCGACGACGCGGGCGCGGCGGAACGGTTGACATCCGGTGCGGCCGCCAGCGACGCCGGCGCCTCGGGCGGAGCCAGGGGTTCGACGGGCGGAGGCACGTCGGCCGACAGGTCGGGGGCCTCAGGCGGCTCGGCGATCTCCGACGACCCCACCATCGATGCGGCCCTCTCATCGGGACGAGCACGTCGTCCACGCTCCACGCGGGTGGCCGGGGTGCGCGTGGCGGGAGCAGCGGAACCTGTCGACGTACGCGCCGGGGTACCCGACAGACCCGCAGCGATGACCGTGACCCACACCTGGTCATCGAGGGCATCGTCGATGGTGGCGCCGAAGATGATGTTGGCGTCGGGGTCCGCTGCGTCGGCCACTACCTGAGCGGCTTCGGTGACCTCGATCAGCGACATGCTGGGGCCACCGGTGATGCCCAGGAGGATCCCGCGGGCGCCATCGATGGGGGTCTCGAGGAGGGCCGACGAGATGGCGGCGGTCGCGGCATCAGTGGCACGGCTGCCACCGCTCGCGTACCCGATTCCGAGGAGCGCAGTGCCCGCGCCCTTGAGGATCGTGCGCACATCGGCGAAGTCGACGTTGATGAGCCCCGGAAGCGTGATGAGATCGCTGATGCCCTGCACGCCCTGGCGCAGGAGGTCGTCGGCCACGGCGAACGCCTGCACCACGCTCGTGCCGCGCTCGAGAACGCTCATGAGGCGGTCATTCGGAATGACGATGACGGTGTCGGCAGCATCGCCCAGATGGTCGATGCCCTGTTCGGCGGTGCCCGACCGCTTGTTGCCCTCGAACCCGAACGGACGCGTGACGACCGCCACGGCGAGGGCCCCGAGTTCGCGTGCCACCTTGGCGACGATCGGTGCGCCACCGGTACCGGTGCCGCCGCCTTCACCTGCGGCGATGAACACGAGGTCGCTGCCGCGCAGCACGCGGCGGAGGTGCTCCTCGCTCTCACGGAAGGCCATCTCGCCGAGCGCCGGGTCGCCTCCCGTGCCGAGGCCGCGGGTGACCTCCGCACCGACCGGGATGACCACATCGGCACGACTCGAGTCGAGTGCCTGGCGGTCGGTGTTGATGGCGATGAACTCGACGCCGTGCACGCCGGCCTCGATCATTCGATCGACGGCGTTGCAGCCACCACCGCCGACACCGACGACGCGGACGACCGCGTGACCCTCGGTGCGCAGGGGAACGTCCTGACGCGTCTCCGCGGGCGCCTCGGACTGGAGGCCCTGAGCCCCGCCCTCGCCGGGAGTCGTGCTCCGGAAGAGGTCCGCAAGCGGACCCTCACGCATGGACTGCTTCTTCACGAGGCCAGTCTAAGGCTTGGCCCGGACTGCGGACGCACGTCGCGCACCGGACGGCGGACGCGCTCGAGGTCATCTGTCCACATGCCGTCGCGCTCGAGCACTTCCCGTGCGAGCTGGCGGTACCACCGGGCGGCCTGGCCGCTTGAGTCGTAGGAGAGGATGCTTTTGCCCTGCACGGGTGCCTCGGCGAAGCGCACGGTCTTGCCGATGCGTGTGCGGAACACCGTGTCGCCCCAGTTGTCGACGAGGACGTCCAGGGCCTCGCGGCAGTGCATGGTGCGCCCGTCGTACATGGTGGGGAGAATCCCGAAGATGTGCACCTCGGGGTTCAGGTGCTCGCGCACCTGCTCGAGCGTCTGGCTGAGCTGCGCGAGCCCGCGGAGCGAGAGGTACTCGCACTGCACCGGCACGATCACGCCCTGGGCAGCCACCATCGCATTGATCGTGAGCAGGCCGAGCGACGGCGGCGTGTCGAGAATGACGTAGTCGTACTGGCCGCGCACCGGCTCAAGGGCGCGCTGCAGGGCCCGCTCGCGGCCGATCATCGCGCTGAGGGCCAGCTCCGCGCCGGCCAGCTCGATACCGGCGGGCGCGACGTCGATCTCGCGTACCTGGATCATCTCGCGGATCGGCAGCGCCTTGACCAGGACGTCGTACATGCCGTCACGGAGGTTCTCGACGTCGATCCCCTGACTCATCGACAGATTGCTCTGTGGGTCGAGGTCGACCACCAGCACGCGCTGTCCTTTCTCATGGAGGGCGGCGGCAAGGCTGAGCGACGACGTCGTCTTCGCGACGCCGCCCTTTTGATTCGCCATTGCCAGAACGCGTGCGGAACGCGCCATCTTGTGCCCTCCAGGAAGTGTGTCGATGCGCCTGTCGTTTCCACGCGCACCGGCCGACTCCTCCCGCGAGACCGTCAGCCGGGGCGGGGAACCAGCGCGCCCGCGGCCACGGGGCCCCCGGAGTACCCCGCGATCTCGGCGGCCTCCACCATCTTCTGCATCGCGCCCGGCGCGATCACGGTGGACGCCTCCATGTCCCGCAGCGACGCCAGCAGGACGGCCTCGTCGATCTCCTTGCCGGTCGATTCGGACAGCAGCGCGTTGAACCGCCGGGCGACGGCGGCCTTTGACACCTCGGCCCGGCGGACGGCCACGGCGTTGGCGTCCACCAGCGCACGCGTGGCCGCCGGATTCGCCCGGGCGAACTTCTCGGTCACCACGAGGAGCGTCGCGGGAATGCGCCACGCATCGATGATGCGATCGACCGCGGGCACGGGGACTGCGGCACCGTCAGCGATGAGGCGCTCTCCGTACGGGGCGGGTGCCAGGGCGGCGTCCACCACCCCCTGACGGAATGCCTCGGGCAGGGCCGCATTCTTCACGGGCAGCACGTTGACCGTCCCGCCCTGGTCATCGGCACGCAGACCGGCGCGGTCAAGCAGCAGTCGCATGGTGAGGTCCTGGGTGTTGCCGTGCGCAGGCACGGCAACCGTGCGACCCGCGAGGTCGCCGACGGTGCGTATGCCACTGCCGGGACGGGTCACCAGCGACTGGCCCCCGGTGACCACGCCGGCAAGCAGGCGCAGCCGGCCGGGTGCCCGGCCCTCCGCGAGCACGTAGGGCCCCGGCCCGAGGTAGCCGGCGTCAAGTGAGCCGCTGAGAAGCGCGCTCACCTCCTCCGGGCCGGTGGCGAACACCTGCTCCTCCACCGGCAACCCGGCGAGGCCATCCGCGAACTCACGCTCCAGGGCGATGAGGGCCGGCCCATGGGTTACGTTCAGAATCAGGCCCACCCGCACCGCATCGGCAGGTCCGCCTCCCCCGCCGCACCCGGCGGTGGCGAGGGCGGTGATTGCCAGCATCACCACGGCCAGCGCCGAGGCGACGCGGCGCCTAACGCGCACCCACCAGCCCCCATCGGCGGTTGACCCACCGCTCGAGGCGGGTGAAGAACAGCTGCTCGGTGACGATCCCCACGATGAGGATGACAAGGATCACGGCGATCACCACGTCGATGGCGCCGATCTCGCGCCCGAGCTCCAGCACGCCGCCGAGGCCAGCCGCGCCGGTGACCACGATCTCGGCGGCCATGAGCGCGCGCCACGCGAACGACCAGCCCATCTTCAGGCCGGTGACGAGGTTCGGGACGATCGCCGGGAAGATCAGCGTGCGCTGCATGAAGAAGCCCTTGGCGCCCAGCGCCTCGCCCGCCATGAGGAGCGTGGGTGAGATCTGGTGCATCGCGCCGTACGTGGCGAGCGCCATGGGCTTGAACGTGCCGAACGCGATGATCGCGAGCACGGCCGTGCCGTTGAAGCCGAACCACAGGATCGCCAGCGGCAGGAAGGCGATGGTGGGAACGGCCTGCAGGCCGGCGATCACCGGACGGATGCCCTCCTCGAGGAACCGCGATCCACCCGTGGCGAGCCCGAGGACCACTCCGGCCACCACGCCGATGGCCCACCCCTCCACCAGGCGCAGCAGCGTGGCACCGAGATCGGCGAGCAGGGAGCGTTCGGTGAAGAGCGTGCCGAGCGTCCCCAGGACATCGCCCGGGCTCGGCAGCTTGTAGGGGTCCACCCACCCGGCGGCGGTCACGAGCCACCACAGGAGCAGGAGCGCGAGCACGAACCAGCTCTTGCGCAGCAGGTTGAGGGCGGCCGCACCCGCACCACGTGTCACCGTGGCCGTCGTGCCCCGGTCATCCCGGGCGGTCGTGCTCACGTGGCGGTGCTCACAGGGCGGATACCTCGGCGACCTGCGCGCGGCGCTCGGCGGCGTCATCGACCTCGGCGCGCAGGCGGTCGAGCATGTCGTGCCGGATCTCCAGCAGTGCCGGGTCGGCCTCGTCGCGCGGACGCGGGAGGGCGATGTCGTACGTCTTGACGATGCGCCCCGGCCCCGACGACAGCAGGTGCACGGTGTCCGACAGGAACGCCGCTTCGATGAGGTTGTGGGTCACGAACACCACAGCAGGCTGCGTCTCAATCCAGATGCGCTGCAGTTCGTCCTGCAGGATCGTGCGCGTCTGCGCGTCGAGCGCGCTGAAGGGCTCATCCATGAGCAGGATCTCGGGCTCCATCACCAGAGCGCGGGCGATCGATGCTCGCTGCCGCATGCCGCCCGAGAGCTCATACGGATGCTTGTCGGCAACGTGGTCCAGGTGCACGAGGCGCAGGGCATCCTCAACGCGATCGCGTCGCTCGGCTCGCGGCACCTTGTGCGCGCGGAGGCCGTACTCCACGTTGCTCCGCAGGGAGAGCCACGGGAAGAGCGCGGCATCCTGAAAGACGATCGCCCGCCCGTCCCCCGGGCCGGTCACGGGCTTTCCCAGAGCCTCCACCGTGCCGGCATCCGGCGCGAGAAGCCCCGCGATCATCCCGAGCAGCGTCGACTTGCCGCAGCCGCTCGGCCCCACGAGGCTCACGAACTCGCCGCGCGCCACCTCGAATGACGTCGGCAGCAGCGCCGGCTGGTCACTGCGGTCGTAGGTCTTGCTCGCGCCGCTGATCCTCAGCGCTGGGGGTTTCACCGTCACGGGCGCTGATACAAGCATTGCTTATGACAGGAATCAACCCTTCTGACTCAACCCCACTGACAGCGCACACCCGCGCGGCAGCTCAGCTACCCGCCGGTCCGTCGTTCGCCTGCCGCCCCGCCCCGCGTTGCTGCTCGGGTGCATGACCCCCACTCCGGGCTGCGCGTCCCAGGTGGAAGCGGGCGCACCCTATTCGGGCGGGAGCTCCAGGCGGCGCTCGCCGGCCCAGGCGGCCGCCTGGGAGCGACGCTGGAAGCCCAACTTGCGGAGCAGCTGCGACACGTGGTTGCGCACGGTCTTCTCGGAGAGGTGGAGCACCTCGCCGATGGCGCGGTTGGTGTAGCCCTCGGCGATGAGGGCGAGCATGCGGCGCTCGCGATCGGTGAGCCCCGCCAGTTCGGCCTCGGCCTGCTTGGCGGAGAGCTCGCGGAACTGACTGAGGAGGGCGCCGGTGGCGCGGGGGTCGAGCGTGGATGCGCCCGAGGCGGCATCGCGGATGGCCTGGGTGAGGCGCTCGGCGTCGGCCTGCTTGAGCAGGTACCCCGACGCCCCGGCCATGACCGCGCCGACGATGGCCTCCTCGTCCGAGTAGGAGGTGAGCATCACCACGCGGATGTCGTCGTTGTCCTGCTTGATGCGCCGGCAGGCATCGACGCCGGTGCCATCGGGCAGGCGGATATCCATCAGCACCACATCTGGTGTGAGCTGCGCGGCCATCTGCACAGACTCGGCCACCGAGCCCGCCTCGCCCACCACCCGGAATCCGCCCGTGTGCGACAGCAGTGACCTGAGGCCGAGGCGGACGACGTGGTGGTCGTCCACGATGAGCACTCGGATCGGATCCGTGGGGCTTGGCGTCATGTGCTGATTACCTCGTCGGGGACACCGGGCGCGGACGCCGGTATCTCTGTGGCCTCGACATCGTCGAGTGGTACCGCCAGCATGACACGCGTGCCGCCGGTGGGATTCGCTTCGATGAGAATGCGGCCGCCAAGACGACGGGCTCTCGCCTGCATGTTAGGGAGGCCGTTGCCATGGCCGAGGTCCGTTCGGTCGGCGCCGTCGCGATCGAGCCCCGAACCGGTGTCGGCCACCACGAGGTTGAGCTCATCCGGGCGGAACGCCAGCACGACATCGACCGAGCACGGACCGGCGTGGCGGGCCACGTTGGCGAGCGCCTCCCGGGCGATGTGACGCAGGTCCTGGCCCGCATCCCCGGGAAGCGGACCGCAGGTCTCGACGCCCGTCACGCGCAGGTTCACCTGAAAGCGCGCGTCACCGGCGAACTGGGTGACCACCCGGTCGATGTCGGACGCGATGCCCGCGGGCCCGCCATCAGGGGCGTGCAGGCCGCGGATGTAGCCGCGGAGGCCATCGATGGTCGCGTTCAGGCCGCCGACCACGCGACGGACATCCTCGCGGGCCTGCCCGTCGGACGTGTTCAGCGCGATGGCCTCGAGTTGCAGGCCCGAGGCGTAGATCGACTGGATGGTGCCGTCGTGGAGGTCGCGGCCGAACCGGGCACGCTCCTCGGCCACCAGGCGGGCACGATCGAGGTCTTCCTCACGCTGGACGGCCTCGACCTCGAAGATGTCGAGGAGCCTGATGAACGCCATCAGCAGAACGAACACCACGAGCGTGCGGATGACCGCGAGCGGGACGCCCGTCGCGTCGAACCACGCCAGTTCGTTGACGAACCCGCGTGGTACCCACGGGGCCGCCTCCACCACCAGACCCCCGACGAATGCGTAGGCGAGGAATGCCCATGACGCGAGTGCCGCATAGGGGCGGATGCCGGTCATGCCCTCACTCGTGAGCGATATGCGCTGGGTCCACATGCCGTAGGCCGACAGCAGGGCACCGGGGATCACGAAGAGGTACCGGGCGAGCGCGCCGGTGGTGGCCTCCCACTGCAGCACGCCCCAGCCCTCCTCCCCGGCGAGGATCGTGGCGAACACCAGAATGCCGCCCCACACCACGACCGAGGCCATGGTGAGCGGCACGAGGTGCCTCCTGGTCCAGGGCACGAGCCGCAGGCCGAACTGCAGGAGGAACACCACGGCGATCGTCTGCAGAACGCCGCGGATGACCACCAGGGCCTCGATGACGTCGGGCGCCAGATAGGTGGCCTGGATGGGGATGAACACGTAGCCCCACACCACCAGAGACCCGAGGAACGCAAAGGATGCGAGCCAGATGAGGGAGGAGGTGAGCGCCAGGCGCGTTGCACGGCGGCGCTGCAGCCACAGGCCGAACCCGAGCGCGAAGAGCACCACGCCGTGCACGAACACGATGATCGTGTCGTTCTGCTCGAAGAAGGTCTCCAACCGGGGCGGCTCCTCCGTCGCGCACGGGGCCCGAAACACGACGCGGGGCGCGCCGACCGGGCGGCGCGCCCCGCGTGGGGATGCGAGGTCGACCCGGCGGGGCCGATGCTAGTGCGTCACGACTCCGCGAGCTCCTCGAGCTGCGCGCGCAGGTCGTCGAGGGCCTCGTTCTGCGCGGCCTCCACGACTGCGGGCTCCTCGATGAGGGCGCGGCGCTGGAGCGGGTTGAGACGATTCGTGATGTACGGATCCTCCACGATCGCGGTGAGGGTGCGGCCCTGCGAGAGCTGCCCTGTCACGTACTCAATCACCCGCTTGTGGGCGGCGCTCTCGTCGGTGATCAGGCTGTGGATGGTCTCCTTGATGCTCATGCACGAGCCTCCTGGGGCTGGGCCGCGATCACCGGCTCCAACTCCCGCAGACGACGGATGCGCTCATCCATCGGCGGGTGGGTGGAGAACATCTTGGTGATGCCGCGGCCATGGAACGCGGCGAACGGGTTCACGATATACATCTGCGCCGTCGCCGGGTTCGGATCCATGGGCACACGCTCGGCGCCTGCCTGCAGCTTGGCCAGGGCACTTGCGAGGGGCTCCGTCTCACCCATGAGCTCGGCGCCCGTGCGATCGGCCTCGTACTCACGTCCGCGCGAGATGGCGAGCTGGATCATTGTGGCGGCGATCGGGGCGATGATCATGGCGGCGATCGTGCCGATGAACCCGAGGCCGCCCTCGTCATCCCCACCGCCGAAGATCAGCGAGAACTGGAGCCAATTGGCGATTGCCGCGATGGCACCGGCAGCCATGGCGGCCACGCTGGCGATGAGAATGTCGCGGTTCTTGATGTGCGCCATCTCGTGGGCGACGACGCCTTCGAGCTCACGCGCGGTCAGCTGGTACTGGATGCCCTCGGTCACCGCGATGGCGGCGTGGGCGGGATTGCGGCCGCAGGCGAACGCGTTGGCCTGCTGATCGGGCGTGACGTACACGCCCGGCTTCGGGATGCCCGCGCGCGCCGCGAGGCGCTCCACCATGGCGTGCAGCTCGGGGGCCTGCTCGGGCGTGACGGCCACGGCGCGCGACATCTTCAGCGCCAGCGAGCCACCCTTCCAGTACATGACGAAGTTGAAGATGATGGCGACGCCGACCATCAGGATGAGGCCGGTCGAGCCACCGATGAGCCCACCGAGCAGGATCAGCACCGCCGTGAGGGCGGCCATGAGCATGCCGGTCTTTGCGTAATTCCAGGCGGTAGTCGCGCCGGGCACCATCAATCCTCCATGTCGTGAGTGACGGGCCGGGGGAACACCCCGGACGCGTGTCAGTATAAGAGCGGTGATGAACGCTTCCCGGCGATCGGCCATTGTGCCTCGGTTAAGAATGAGTGCCCTCATCGTGGCGCTCGCCATCGGTGCTGCGGGGTGCGGGGCGGGCGGGCGGATCGCCCAGCAGAGCCTCGAGGCCAACCCGGAATCGGTCGTGCGCGTGCTCCCGACGCGGCCGGGCCTGGACATCGCCGGACCCGGCCGGGCACTCACGGCGGCCGGATTCGCCAGGGCCGCCCTCGGCCGGGACGATGCTGACCTCGCCACCAGCGCGACCAACGCCGGACTGCGGTCCGCCGCGGTCCGCGAGTGGACCGGCCCGGGTGGCGCACGCCTCGTGGCCATCGCCGGGCTCTGGGACGATGGCGAGGCCGCCACGTCGATCGGCGGGCAGATCGCCCGCGACGTGGTGGAGGGCGGCAGCGCATGGACCCCATCGCAGTACGGCGCGTCGCAGGGCGAGCGGGCCGACGACATTCGTGCACTCAGCTCGGTGGTGGGCAGGGTCTCCCTGCTGGTCATCGCCGAGGGACCGATCGGAGACAAGGAAGTGCTGCGCACCATCGATCTCATGCGCAAGGCCGCCTCCCAGCAGGATCTGGAGGGAGCGGGTGGCTAGGGAACTGCAGCGCACCTATCGTGGCCGCGCCGAGCGCCCCGAGGACGAGCGGCGCCCGGTCGTGCGGGACCCCGACGCCCCGGAGCGCGCCGCGCTCGTCGCCTCGGTCAATTGCTCGCCGGTGGAGGAGGACGACCGCATCGCCGAGATGACGGAACTCCTGCGCACTGCGGGAGCGCACGTGGCGCACCGGGTGGTGCAGCGCCGTGACCGTCCCGACCCACGGCTCTACCTCGGGCGCGGCCGGCTCGAGGAGCTGGCCGACTGGGTGAAGGAGAACAAGCCCGACCTCGTCGCGTGCGAAGGTGACCTCTCGGCCGGCCAGCAGCGCCACCTCGAGGATCGCCTGAAGACCCGCGTGGTCGACCGCACGGGAATCATCCTCGACATCTTCGCCCTGCATGCCCGGTCCGCCGAGGGCAAGCTGCAGGTGGAGCTCGCGCAGATGGAGTATTCGTACTCCCGCCAGGAGGGGCTGTGGCAGCACCTCGAGCGACTGGGCGGCGGAGTGGGAACCCGCGGCCCCGGCGAGAGCCAGCTCGAGTCCGACCGGCGCATGATCCGTGCACGGATGGGGGTGCTGCGGGCGAGGCTGGCCGACGTGGCCCGCAGCCGCGAGACCATGCGCGAGGAACGCATGGCATCGGCCATCACACGGGTGGCCCTCGCCGGCTACACGAACGCCGGCAAGTCAAGCCTCATGAATGCCCTCACCGGGGCACACGTCGACGTCGACAACGCGCTTTTCGAGACGCTCGACGCGACCACCCGCGCCTTCTCGAAGGACGGCGTGAAGGTGCTGGTGTCCGACACGGTGGGGTTCATCCGGCATCTCCCCCACCAGCTCGTCGAGTCATTCCGGTCGACCCTCGATGAGGTGCGCGACGCCCACCTGATTGTGCACGTGGCAGATGCGAGCGAGGATGACGAGGGCCGCGCCGCCCGTGCGGTGGCCGTGGAGGAGGTACTCGACGAGATCGGGGCCACCGATGTGCCGCGCCTGATCGTGCTGAACAAGTGCGATCTCCTCGACGTGGACGAACGAGATGCGCTTCAGCGCCAGTACCCCTCGGCGGTCATGACCTCGGCACGCACGGGTGAGGGACTCGACGACCTGCGCGACCGGCTTCTCACCACCGCCCGCGCACGATGGGATCGCGTCGAGCTCGCGGTGCCCTACTCGCGTGGCGACGTCATCTCGGCCATCTACGCGAACGGGCGCGAGGTGACGCAGGACGCAGGCCCCGACGGCACGGTGATCCGCGCGCTCATGCCTCCCGTTGACGCCGCCCGCGTGCGTGCCCTGCTCGCACGCTGACTTACCGCCGCCTGCCTAGTCGCGGATGAACACCGGCGTGCCGATCGAGACGCGCGAGTAGAGGTTCTCGACGTCGCCCATGTACATGCGGATGCAGCCGTGCGAGGCCATGGAGCCAATGGATGACGGGTTGGGCGTGCCGTGCATGCCGATGGCCGGTGCCGAGGTGCCGATCCAACGCGTGCCGAGGGGGTTCGAGCCCCCCGGGGGGACCGGCTCAAGCCCTGCCGCCCATCTCGAGTCGGGCGGGAACCACGTGGGGTTCACCTGCTTCTGGATGACCGAGTAGTTGCCGGTGGGCGTGGGGTACTGGGGCTGCCCGATGGCGATCGGGTACGTACGAATCCGATTCATCACCGTGCCCCCGGGCTTTGTGGTGCCCCTGAAGAGGCGGAGCTTGAACGCGCTCTTGTCGATGACGATAACGGGACCCACCGAGGTCACGGTGGGGCGCACGCGCCGGCTCACCAGGGCGTAGGGAGCGGCGGGGCGGGCCTCTCCGAAGGTGGGGGCCAGCAGCGCCACGGACTTCGGCACGTCGATCTCGACGCCGAGCCGGGCCCGTCGGACGACGGGCGTGAGCCCTGCGAGAGTGACCGCGGCGTCCTTGCCGCTCACCTCATACTGCGTGGAGCGCCAGGTGAGGACCTCCCTCAGCTTGGCGCGGCTGATCGTCTCGTTCACCGGGAGATCGACCCGGACTCCCGGGGGCGGGGCCTGCTGGAAGGCGCTGATGATGGCCGCGTCGACGTCGGCGCGGTATCCGATCGCGTCGGGGGCGATGGTGAAGCCCTTGCCCCCGAAGGTGACGGGCATGGCAGCCCGGCGTCCCGACACGAACTGCTCGTACACGCGCTGGCGGGCATCAAGGCCCGCGAGGCCCGAGACGTCGATGCCCTCGACGAGCACGCCGGCCGGGATGGTGCCGTCGGGGAATGCCACGACGGGCGTGGCGGGCGCAGTTGATTGCGCGATTCCAGCAGCGGGGAGGGCGGCCATGACGGGCAGGGCGACGAGGGCGACACGGATCATGGTGCGAAGCGCGGGCACGGGGCCTCCGGGAGTGCGGTCGGACGCGCGCATGGTAGCGACGACCGTGGGGAGCACTGCCGCCGCCGGGTGCACGGCCCTTCGTCACACCTCGACCGAAGGGACGATGACGTCCCGGCATCGGCGTAGTGTGCTGTTTCCTCCCTGTGCTCCACGACTCCACGCATATCGAGGCAACGATTGGCGCCGACCCCGGCGAGATCGCCCCTGTGCGTGAAGCGGTGCACGATCTCGCCGAGCGGGCGGGCTACGGCGACCGGGCAGACGACCTCGCGCTTGCCATAAACGAGCTCATCGCCAACGCCCAGGAGCACGGCGCCGCGCCGATCCGCGTCGTCGCCATGGCGGCCGAGGCCGAGGGCGTGCACGTCGAGGTCTTCGATTCGGGCAGTGGCTTTGACTGGGGCGAGACCGTTCGCGATCACCCGCCGCGCCCTGATTCGCGCCGGGGCCGCGGCCTGTGGATCGTGCGGCAGCTGGTCGATCGCGTCACCGTGGAGCGGCAGGACGACTCATCCACGCGGATCCGGGTGGACCTGGAGCAGGCCGCCTGATCCGGGTGAGGGGCGCCGATGCCGCTAGGCGGCGGCGTCGTCGCTCAGCCCGCCCACGCGGATGACATCGCGCATGGAGAGGATGCCCACGAGATCGGGCCCCTCGAATACGAGAACGTGGCGGATGCCGTGGCGCACCATCTGGTCGGCGGCCGTTGCGAGGGGCCACTCGGGTGCGGCGGTGATGAGCGAACCCGTCATGTGGTCGCCCACCACCTCGACATCGACGTCCTTCCCGACGGCAATCGCCTTCAGCAGGTCACGCTCGGTGATGACGCACGGGCCCGGGAGGTCATGGTCCATGACGACGGCGGCACCGGTGGTGTGCTGCACCATCTTCTCGGCCGCATGGCGCAACGTGTGCGTGGGGCCGACCATTGCATTGAGCGCACTCATGGCGTCGCGAACCTGCTTCATGTGCGGATTGTGTCAATCAATGGCGGTTGCGTCAACCCGCACCGCACGGCCGGAGCGCTACACTCTCCCGCTGGACTACGGAAAACCCATGGAGGGTTGATGCTCTACGGAAGCCGGCTGGATGACGCACTCGAACACGTCGATGGCAGCCGCTATGCGCTGGTGCACGCCGTGTCGAAGCGCGCGCGCCAGATCACCCTCTGGCTTACGGCCGACCCCGCTGAGCTGCGCTCCGAGGACGCCCCGCCCCCGGCGCCCGGTGAGCTGTCATCCCGCGACCCGGTCGCGCTGGCCGAGGCCGAGATCCTCTCGGGCGAGGTCGACGTGCGCTGGAACCCCGACGGAAGCCCCGAGGAGCGCGAGCTTCCCGACACCACCGTGTTCGAGGCCGACCCCCTCCTGCTGGAGCTCGAGGACGAGGACGCCCTCGACGTGGAGGACGACTCCCCCGCGGCCGGTGCGACCACGCTTGTGGAGGCTCTTGAGGCCGTGGCCTCGGGTGAGGCGGCAACGATTGAGGGCGCCGCGGACGCGAGCATCGTCGATGCCGACTCCGCAGACGACATCCTCGATGCGGACGTCGAGGTCGATGTCGAGGTCCCCGAGGAGGAGTAGCACGGGGCGCGCGATGGTCCGGCGGTGAGGCACCTCACCGCCCTGGACCTCGCGCGCGACCCGGAGGAGGTCGCGAGGTCGCTCCCGGCATGGGACCGGGGCGACCACGACGACGCCGTGCGCGAGACCCTCGCGCTGTCGAAGAAGCATCTCCATGACCGCGCATACGTGGCGTGGACGTGGGCGGGGTCGACAACCGACGCCTGCCCCGCGTGGATCCTCCCCGTGTCCACCCAGCAGGTACGCGACCTCGCCCCCCGGGCGCCCGCGCGGGTGCTCATGCGGTCGCTCCACGCAGCCGTGGAGGCGGGGGCGGTGCCCGGGGGGATCACCGTGCTCGACTGGCACGGCCTCGCGGTGCTCACGCTGCCGGGCCTCGACGACGACATCGCCGGGCTCGCCGTTCAGGAGGCGCACCCCGAACCCGCGCGTGGTGTTCTGGCGACCCTGCCCGGGGATGTCCGTCCCGATGGACCCGAGGTGGTACTGGCCGGCCCGCCGGCGCGGATGGATCCTGACGATCCCCTGACCCCCCTTGCCAGCGCGACGTGGGCGCACCCGGTACGCGTTGCCCTGGTGCTGGCCGCCCACGGCCAGGCGATGCACGCCCCGTCGCACCCCCCCGCGATCGTTGGCGAGTTGCGGCGCTGGGGGCTCGACGGGTCCCCTCCCCCGCCTGATGCGCCGAGCCTTGAGGTGGAGGACGACCCATGCCCGCGCCGCCGGCACGCACGCACGGTCCTCCGGCGCCTGTTGCGGATGGGCAAGGTGGGGGCGCAGTACCACACCGAGTTCGAGAACCTCTATCGGGGCGCCGCCCCCGAGGACCGGAGCGACGCCCTGGCCGTGGGCGAGGCGCTGGTCCGGGCGGGCATCCTCGGCGAGAAGCCCAGCGTCGGCCAGAGGCACGTCTATCTCAGGCGGGACGCCCTGCCGGCGATCCACGCCCTGATCGACCGCGGCGAGACACGTGACGTCCTGCTGGCGGCGGAGTGGACGGCGGCCGCACCGGGCGCCCGGTGACCACCGTGGGGCCGTCGCCTACTTCGTGACGGTGATCGTGACCGTGGGCAGCGGCTGGGTGATGGTGAGCTCCGACGGGGCGTCGGGGCCACCCCGCGCCACGTAGCCCAGCAGGCCGCCCACGATGAGCGTGGCGACAGCGATGGCGATGGCCACCGAACGGCGGATCATGCCCGGAGGCCGGCCGCCCGGCTCCTCCCCGCGTGCGCGAGCGGTGCTCATCGGGCGACCGCGTCCTTCGCATTGCGTGCCCACCGGGCGAACACGGCATCGAGGGTGGCACCCGGGTCCCAGGCGTCGGGAATCCCCGGAACCGTCCGCTCGGCGACCTCGAGGAACCATCCCGACGAATCCGCGTACGCGCTGACCAGGTCGGCGAGGGAGTACGTGCTGCCCACGCGTCGCCGCAGCTCGTCATCGACGGCGTTCACCACCCGCAGGCGCGCGTCGCGCGATGGCACCCGCTCCTCGAGGCGCCGCTCGCCGGAGTCCCACTCGATGAGCGCATTGGCCACGGCCGGCGTGGTGCCTCTCATTCCGGCACCTCGGCGCAACACGTGGCAGGCCAGGTGGCGCCGCTGCGCTCCATGATCCAGTCGCCCACCGGGTTGCCCCCCTCCGCCAGCGCAAAGGCAAGGTGCGCATGCAGGCACTTGACGTGATCGGGGTCACCCGCGCCTGCCACCCGGTGGCCGTCGTGAATGGCCGCGTGACGGGAATGGGCACCGGCGAGCGCGTCGTGCATCGCGTCGTCGCCCTCCAGCAGACGCACACCCCCACTGGCCTCCAGTCGGCTCACGGCCGTGGCGAGGGCGCGGCAGGCAAGCCAGTGCCGGGTGGGAAAGGGATGGCCGTGCTCATCACGCGGATCGTTCTCGACGACGGCAGGTGCGCCGAAGGGGCATCGCATCGCCACGCGGAAGCCCACATGGGGATCGCGCCCGATGAGGCGCCGCACGGCCTCGGCGTCAGCCGAGGAGGCCCGAGATGAAGCCCCAGACGCCGGTTCCCTCATCGGCGGGCGCCTTCGGCGGCAGCACGGGCTCCTTGATGCCACGCACCGCGTAGGGCGTCTCGCCGGGACGCACCATGCCGAGCTCGCGGGCGCGGGCCTCGAGAGCCGCCGGCTGGGCGAGTGCCTTGATCTGCCGCGAGAGATCGTCGCGCACCTCGCGGGCCTCGATCAGGTCCACCTGCTCTGCGCGGAGCTGCTCCTTCTGCTGAAGGTAATCCCGCACCGGCCCGACGTACGCCAGGGCAAGGCCGGCGATGAGGCCGAAGATGAGCAGCCGCTTGAGCAGCGCGCCATTCCCACGTTGGGCGGGGTCCCGGATGGACTCCTTCGGGAGAGGGGTACGCGCTGCGCAGACGATGTCCTTCCATCAGTGGTGCGAGAAGGCCGACGGACCGGGGTAGGAGGCCGCCGGTCCGAGCCGCTCCTCGATGCGCAGCAGCTGGTTGTACTTGGCCGTGCGCTCGCTGCGGGAGGGCGCGCCGGTCTTGATCTGACCGGCACCGGTGGCCACGGCCAGATCGGCGATGAAGGTGTCCTCGGTCTCACCGGACCGGTGGGAGATGATGGAGCGGTAGCCGTGGCGCGAGGCGAGCTCGATGGCGGCCAGGGTCTCCGAGAGCGTGCCGATCTGATTGACCTTGATGAGGATGGCGTTGGCCACGCCGCGATCGATGCCCATCTGCAGGCGCGCGGTGTTGGTGACGAAGAGGTCGTCGCCCACCAGCTGCACGGTGCCGCCCACGCGGTCGGTGAGCAGCTTCCAGCCATCCCAGTCGTCCTCGGACATGCCGTCCTCGATCGACACGATCGGGAAGGCCTCGCAGAGCTCGCCCCAGTACGCGGCCATCTCGGCCGATGACAGGACGCGACCCTCACCATCGAGGTGGTATGCCCCGTCGCGGTACAGCTCGGTGGTGGCCGGGTCAAGCGCGATGGCGACGTCCTCGCCCGGGCGGAAGCCGGCCAGGGCGATGGCCTCCATCACCACGTCGAGCGCGGCGCGGTTGCTGGGGAGGTCGGGGGCGAAGCCGCCCTCATCACCCACGCCGGTGAACAGCCCGCGATCACGCAGCACGGTCTTCAGTGCCTGATACACCTCCGAGCCCATGCGCACGGCCTCGGCGAAGGTGCGCGCGCCGACCGGGGCGACCATGAACTCCTGGAAGTCGACGGAGTTGTCGGCATGGGCGCCGCCATTCAGGATGTTCATGAGCGGCACCGGCATGCGGTGCGCGCGGGCACCGCCGATGTAGCGGTAGAGCGGGAGGCCGGCATCGTTCGCGGCGGCATCCGCCACGGCAAGCGAGCAGCCCAGGATGGCGTTGGCACCGAGGCGGCCCTTGTTGGGCGTGCCGTCGAGCTGGGTCATGGTGCGATCGATGGTCGCCTGGTCATCGGCATCGAGGCCCACCAGCGCTCCGAACAGCTCGTCCTCCACATTGGCCACGGCCTTCAGCACGCCCTTGCCTGCGTATGCCGATGCCTCACCATCACGCAGCTCCACGGCCTCGTGCATTCCGGTGCTGGCGCCGGACGGCACGGCGGCACGGCCGGTGGCGCCGCTGGTGAGCTCCACCTCCACCTCGACCGTCGGCTGCCCGCGGGAATCAAGGATCTGCCGGGCGTGGACGCGCGTGATCTGGGCCATGGGACCTTCCGGGTCGGAGTGCGATACGCGCCGATACTACGGGCGCGCGCGGAACCTCGCGTACCACTCGAGCTGCGCCTCGGGGCCCAGTGACTCGAAGTCCTCACCCGCCTCCGCCGCCATGCGCTGCGCGCCCTCGACGCGCTGGCGGAACCGCGCCGCAGCTGCGCGCACGGCGATCTCGGGATCCACTCCTGCGGCCCGTGCCACGGCGACCGCCGCGAAGATGACGTCGCCCACCTCGTGCTGCGAGGGGTCGGCCCGTACCTCCGCAACCTCCTCGTCGAGCTTGGCCATCGCCGCGTCCACGTCGGGGAACGCGAACCCGGCGCTGGCCGCCCGCTTCTGCGCCTTGGCGGCATATGCCAGTGCCGGCAGGCCGGGCGGCAGCTCATGGAAGATGCCCTCACCCGGGCGCTCAGCCCGCTTTCGCTGCTCCCAGATATCAACGACGGCACTGGCATCTGCGGCGGCCTGGTCGCCATAGACATGCGGGTGCCGGCTGATGAGCTTGTCGGCCTGGCCACGTGCAACCGTGGCGAGGTCGGCGTGGCCCTCCTCCTCCAGCAGCCCGGAGAGGAACACCGACTGGAACAGCAGGTCTCCGATCTCGTCAGCCTGGTGAGCGGGGTCGCCACCCTCCACAGCCTCCGCCACCTCGAAGGCCTCCTCCACCGTGTGCGGAACGATGGTCGCCGCCGTCTGCACGCGGTCCCACGGGCACTCGGCGCGAAGGCGGGAGGCCACCACTGCGAGCTCGGCCACGCGCGCGCCGATGGCCCGGCTCCGGAGGGCGTCGCGGCCGGGCGTGGTGCGGGCCTGCGGATACGCCACGGCGAGGGCATGTGCCTCGGGATCGGGTGCGACGACCACCGCGCCATCGGGAAGCGGCTCGGGGAGCTCTGCAGGGGACATGCCCAGGGCATGGATGAGCGCGGCGGCGAGGGGAGGCGCGACGACCTGCGTGGAGTCGGCTGCGCGGAGGGCCTCGAGGGCGACGGCCGGTACGGCATCCGGATCACCCGGCCCCAGGGCGACGATCCGGATCATCGGGTGCCTACTGCCCGGTGGTGGACGCGGGCTGGGGCTCCAGGGCCGAATCGGCGTAGACCGTCTTTGACGCCCACTTCTCCGTCACCTTCTCGCGCCACGCCTGCACGGCCTCGTTCTTCTTCAGCGAGGTCTGCGTCTGGATGATCTGCTTCTCGGCCTCCGCGCAGGGAATCTGCCGTGCCGGCGCCACCTTCACCGTGATGACGTGGTAGCCGAACTGGGTCTTGACCGGCTGCGAGATCTCGCCGTCCTTCAGCGACAGGGCCACCTTCTCGAACTCCGGCACGAGTGCGCCCTTCTGCACGACGCCGAGGTTGCCGCCCTGCCCCTTGGAGCCCGGGTCGGTGGAGTACTGCTCGGCCAGCGACGCAAAGTTGTCGGTGGTGGCCTGCGCGCGGATGCTGTCGGCCTCGGCCTTCGTCTTCACGAGGATGTGCGAGGCCTCGCGGCGTACCGGCTGCTTGAACTCCTGCGGGTTCTTCCTGCAGTAGGCCAGCGCCTGCGCCGGGGTGAACGTGATGCCCTTCGTGACGCGGGCGGTGACCTTGGGCTCCTCGATGCTGGCACGCAGGATGCGCTGCACATCGGCCTCGCTGAGGCCCTGCTCCTTGAGGAACTCGGTGAACTTCGCGCGGTCGCCGGAGAAGTTGTCCTTGATGATCTTCTTGCGCTCGGCCGCGATCTGCGCGGGGGTGGCGAGGCAGGCCTTGCCGCACTCCTTGGCCTCGAGCGAGACGACGCGCTGGAACACGAGGCCCCCGAGCGCCTGGCGCTGGAGCACGGTGTATTCCTCTGTGCCGGCCTCGGGGAACGTCTGCCCCTGCTGTTCAGCGGCGGCCTTCTGCTGCGCAAGGGCCTGATCGATCTCCGACTGCGCGATGTTCTGGCCGGCCACCTGCGCCGCGACACCCGTGGGCAGGCTGCTGCCACCGCAACCCGCGAGGGCGACGAGGCCGAGCGAGCCGGCGATTGCGAGGCCGGCGAGGATGCGGGAGGGGCGGGTCACGGCGCGGGACTCTAGCGGCGTCCACGGTGAATGCGGAATTTCCGGTCCTCGATCAACGCGCGGTAATCGACGCGCAGCGCGAGCACGAGGACCGCCGAGATGATTGCCACCGCGACGATCACCGACCACGGGCCGATGAGGCCGCGCAGCTTGTCGGCCAGGGGCTCAGCGGCGAGACTCGTCCCGCCAACCGAGATCACGTAGCCGATGGTGCGTCCCACAAATACCGACACGGCGACGAGCCACAGCGCAACGCGCATGAGGCCGGCAAGGATGAACAGCACGCCTGCGGGCGGAGGTGATGAGGCGAGCAGCACGCCGATGCCCAGGTCGCCGGCCGCGCCCTCGAGCTTGGCGTGCAGGTACTCGAGATTGCCACGGGACCATGAGCCGAGCATGCGCTCTCCGGCGACCCGCGACACGAGCACGAGGATGACACGCCCGAGCGTCGTGCCGAGCGCCCCGACGAGGATCGCCAGAAGCAGGCGCAGGTCGTACTCCACGACCATGAACGCCACCACCACCCAGGAGGGGAACAATGGGAGGGGGATCATCGCGAATCCTGCCGCGATGAGAAACAGCACGAGGTAGGTCATGCGGCCTGTTCCGCCTGCTCCGCGATCACCGTGAGCGCACGGGCGGCGGCGTCGATGCGCTCGGCCGGGCCCGTCGGCGCAGGGATGCTGATGAGGTTGTCGGCCGTGGAGTACAGGGCCCCGGGCACTCCGTCACGCAGCGCGCGCATGCCCGCTGCATCGAGCGTCGCAGGCCCGATGACCACGCGCCCCGCGCGGGCTGCGGCCTGCCGGGCACCCACCTGCCGCATGAGGATGCGAAGCCGCTGCACGGACAGGAGCGCCTCCACCGAGGGCGGGAGCTCACCGAAACGGTCAGCCACCTCCGACGCCACGCGCTCGAGGCCGGCGACGTCGGGCGCGAGGGCGATTCGCCGGTGAAGGTCGATCTTCGCCGCCTCGAAGGGCACGTAGTCAGCGGGGATATACGCCGAGACGGGGATCTCCACACGCACCTCCGAGTCGGGAGCCGCCTCCCCTCTGCCCTCGGCGATGGCCTCCTGCAGCATGTCCACGTACATCTCGAATCCCACGGCGGCCACGTGCCCGCTCTGCTCATCACCGAGCAGGTTGCCCGCGCCCCGGATCTCGAGGTCGCGCATGGCGATGCGCAGCCCGCTCCCGAGGTCGGTGTAGTCGGCCACGGCGCGAAGGCGCGCCGCCGCGTCGCGGGTGATGGATGCCGCGTCAGGGTAGAAGAGGTATGCGTGGGCCGTGACATCGGACCGCCCCACGCGGCCACGGATCTGATGCAGTTGGCTCAGTCCGAGAGCGTCGGCCCGCTCGACGATGAGCGTGTTGGCCCGGGGGATGTCGATGCCCGACTCGATGATGCTGGTGGCCACGAGCACGTCGCCCTCGCCGCGCACGAACGCAAGCATGACGTCCTCGAGGGCCGCTTCCTTCATCTGCCCGTGCGCGACGAGCACGTCGAGCCCGGGGGCCATCTGGCGCACGCGCTCGGCAGCCTCCTCGATGGTCTCCACCCGGTTGTGCAGGTAGAAGGCCTGGCCACCGCGCTCCTTCTCGCGCATGAGCGCCGGGACGATGACGGCCTCGTCGAACTCCCCCACGTGCGTGGCGATGGGGCGCCGCCCGGGCGGGGGTGTCTCGATGACGCTGATGTCGCGCAGACCCGACATCGACATCTGCAGCGTGCGCGGAATGGGCGTGGCGCTCATCGCCAGCACGTCCACCTTGAGACGGAGCTGCCGGAGGGCTTCCTTCTGCGACACGCCGAAGCGCTGTTCCTCGTCGAGGATGACCAGCCCCAGATCCTTGGGCTGCACATCCATCGAGAGCACCCGGTGGGTGCCGATGAGTATGTCGAGGTCGCCCGAGCGGAAGCGGGCAAGGACATCCTTCACCTCCGCGGCACTGCGGAAGCGATTGACCATGTCGACGCCCACCGGCAGGTCGCCGAATCGCTCGCGGAAGGTGGCGAGATGCTGCTGGGCCAGCAGCGTGGTGGGCACGAGCACGAGCACCTGCTTGCCGCCGGCCGCCGCCTTGAACGCGGCGCGCATGGCCACCTCGGTCTTCCCGAAGCCCACGTCGCCGCACACAAGCCGGTCCATGGGCATGGCGCGCTCCATGTCGTCGGTGACCTCGTCGATGGCGCGCTGCTGGTCCACGGTCTCCCGATGCGGGAACCGCCGCTCGAGCTCGCGCGTGAGGTCATCATCCGCCGGGAAGGCGAATCCCTCGGCGCGCCCGCGGGCTTCGTACAGCGCGATGAGTTCGCCGGCGAGCTCGCGCACGGACTCGCGCGCGCGGGCCTTCATGGTGCCCCACGACTTACCCCCGAGCTTGGAGAGGGTGGGCTCACCCCCATCGGCCCCCACGTATCGCGAGACCTTGTCGAGGTGGTCGTGCGGCACGTACAGGCGGTCATCGCCCGCGAAGACCAGGGCCAGGTAGTCGCGCGTGACGTTGGCGACCGCCCGCGTCTCGAATCCCTCCAGGCGGCCGATGCCATGGTCCTCGTGCACCACGTGGTCGCCGACGCGCAGGTCGAGGAACGACTGGATGCGCCGACCCGCGGCGAGTGGGGCGCGCGACCCGGGCCTGCGGCGACGGATGAGGGCCCCGTCGGGTACCACGGAGAGACCGAGCTGACGGGATACGAAGCCGTTACGGAGGTCAATCTGCGTGAACGCCACCGTGCCGGGGCCGGGAACCCGCCCATCGGGCTCGAGGATGACAGGCTTCACCTTCGACAGGAGCCCCTGCGTGCGCTCCATGTCACCGCGCCGGGCGAAGCAGACGACCAGACGGCTGGTGCCGGCCGACAGGCGCGCCATCTCGGACTCGGCCTCGGCCATGCCGCGGGTGGGGAACCTCGCGTCGAGGGCATCGAAGGCGGCCTCGTCGGACCCCATCGGCACGACGAGATCGAGGACGGAGGCCTCGGCGAGCCGGGAGACGAGTCCCGGGGGGTCGCAGAGCGCACCCACGGCGGCTTCGTCCTCAAGACGCTCAACCGCGTCACGGAGGGCACGCTCGTACTCGCCGGGAGCCAGCCGCACGACATGGGTGCCGGCGATGCCCGGGTCGTCCAGCGGGTCAACCAGATCGGCCCCGGCATCCTCCGCCGCAGCCCACACCTCAAGCCGGGAGAGCGGCCGGATGGTCTTCTGCGTGAAGGGGGAGAACGCCCGGATCGACTCCACCTCGTCACCGAACCAGTCAATGCGCACCGGGCCATCGGCTGTGGAGGGATAGACATCCACGAGGCCGCCGCGCACGGCCATCTCGCCGCGCTCCTCTACCTGGGGCACGCGCTCGTATCCCATTCCGGAGAGGCGGTCCACCAGCACGTCGAGGTCGAGGCGATCACCGGGCGCGACCTCACGCGCCCCCGCGCGCGCTGCCCCGTGAGGGATGCGCTCCACCAGCGCCGCCGTGGATGCCACCACGATTCCGCCGGGGGTGCCGAGCAGGCCCACGGCACGGGCGCGCTGTCCCACGAGGTGCGGCGAGACGCCGACGACTCCTCCGGCAGGGGCGCCACGGGAGGGCCACAGGGCCACGTGCCTGGTACCGACGAGCGCGCCGAGGTCGGTGGCGAGGTCGCGTGCCTCCTCGTCGCGGCCGGGAACGATGAGCAGGGGATGCCCCGCCCGTCGGGCAATTGCCGCCAGCACGACGGCCCAGGCCGGGCGGCCGATGCGCAGGACCCCGCCCGGCTGGCGAGCCAGCAGGCGATCCGCTGCCCCGGCAACGGCAGCCGACGCGAACACCATCTCATCGACCGGGTGACTCATGCGGGCTCACCCACCGGACCATCCGGGGTCGCGGGGGGATCGATCGGGGTGTCGGCATCGTCGGGCCCCGTGCCACGCCGTGCATGGCGCTCGCGCGCGCGCTCCCCTGCCGGGCGCGCGTGGAACCGCGCCACCGCCTGGTCGATGCCGTCATCCAGAATGCACTCGGTCATCACCAGGGCGCGCGCGAGGAGGTCGTCGACCTCAGTGGCGGGCTCATCGAAGGCGCGCAGCACCCAGTCGGCCGCATCCCCGCGGAATCCGGGGCCCGGCCGCCCCACTCCCACGCGTACGCGCAGGAAGTCGGCGCTGCCGAGGCCGGTGATGATCGACCGCAGGCCATTGTGGCCGCCGTGGCCGCCACCGCTCTTGCCCCGCACCGTGCCGAAGGGGAGGTCGATCTCGTCGTGCACCACGAGCACCTGCCCGGGCGCGGCATGCAGGGAACCCGCGGCGGGGCCCACGGATGAGCCGGATTCATTCATGTACGTCGTGGGGACCAGCAGGCCGAGGGGGCCATGCGGGCCCCGGGCCTCGGCGAACTCACCGGCATAGCGCGATGCCAGCCGGGTCACGCCAAGGCGCGACGCGAGCTGCTCCACCACGCGCTGCCCCGCGTTGTGACGGGTCCGCGCGTAGCGCGGCCCCGGGTTCCCCAGGCCGACCACCAGGCGGACCGGCGGCGCCTCCGCTGCCGCGTCCGCCACCGGCCGCTACTCGCCCTCGGACTCCGCGGGCTCGCCCTCGGCGCCCTCGACACCCTCCGCACCCTCGTCGCCGCCATCCTCGGCGGACAGGCTTGCACGGGTCATCATGACCGAGGCAACGCCGTACTCGGACTCGGTGACGATGACCACGCCCGCAGGCACGACCAGGTCGGACACGTGCACCGACTCA